>JBFEYG010000189.1:0-4880 GCA_041562275.1 Sulfurimonadaceae bacterium
AAGCTTAAATATTAAATGAAAAGTCATGTAGATTTAGTATAATATGCTAACATTCAAAAAACATAATAACCTGGGCTCTATAAGCCAAAGGCCACTGTCAGGAGATACCAAGATGTCAGGTCCTAAGAAACTAACTATTAATGCCATTAAAAAGACAAAAAACGAACGATTATTGACTATGATAACTGCCTATGATGCCCTTTTCGCCACTCTGTTTGAAGAGAGCGCTGACATCATCCTTGTAGGCGACAGTCTCAATATGAGCTTCAACGGGCGTGCTGACACACTCAGCGCTACGCTTGATCAGATGATCTACCATACCAATGCTGTCTGCAAGGGAGCAAAAAACACCTTTGTTATCTGCGATATGCCCTTTGGGACGTACAACAATCAGGAAGAAGCTCTTAAAAATGCTATCCGTGTCTACCAGGAGTCACCTGCCGATGCCGTAAAGATCGAAGGCGGTAAGGAGAAGGCACGTCTTATACAGACTCTGACACAAAACGGCATCGCCGTATGCGGACATATCGGGCTTCTTCCGCAGTCTGTCCGGGGTGAAGGCGGCTATATCGTACGAGGCAAGACACCGCATGACATAGAAGACCTTGTCGCAGATGCCGAAGCGATCGAAGATGCCGGTGCTTTTTGTATCGTCATAGAAGGGGTAAAAGCAGAAGCAGCCGCGCTTGTTGCACAAGCCGTCAGCGTTCCTGTCATCGGTATCGGTGCAGGATCAGGCGTAGACGGTCAGGTACTTGTATTTTCGGACATGCTGGGTCTTTTTGAAGCCTTCACTCCCAAATTTGTCAAAAAGTACATCGATGGAGCGACTCTTGTCAAAGACGCCCTCTCTCAATACAAGAACGAAGTTGAAAGCAAAGCGTTTCCGGCTCAGGAACACACCTATTGATGGAAAGAATCGTCGAGATAGAGAAGTTCACAAGCGAAAGTGAGCTCGAAAAGACCTTACGTCCAGACTGCTGGGATGAGTACATCGGCCAGGAACAGCTCAAAAAGAACCTTGCCGTCTTTATCGAAGCCAGCAAGAAACGCGAGGAAGCCCTTGACCATGTCCTTTTCTACGGTCCACCCGGCCTGGGAAAGACAACCCTGGGTCTCATCATAGCAAACGAGATGAACACAAACATCAAGGTCACTGCCGCGCCGATGATCGAGAAAAGCGGCGATCTTGCCGCTATCCTTACTAACCTGGAAGAAGGGGACATCCTTTTTATCGATGAAATACACCGCCTCTCGCCGGCAGTCGAGGAGATCTTGTACCCGGCTATGGAAGACTTCAGACTTGATATCATCATCGGCAGCGGTCCGGCAGCACAGACCGTCAAGATAGACCTTCCAAACTTCACCCTCATCGGGGCGACGACCCGGGCAGGTATGCTTTCCAACCCCCTTCGTGACCGTTTCGGGATGAACTTCAGACTGCAGTTTTACAATGCGGAAGAGCTGGCGACCATACTTGTCAAAGCCTCCGAGAAACTTGACAAGCCGATCAAGAGGGAAGCAGCCCTTGAAATATCACGCCGAAGCAGAGGAACACCCCGTATTGCCCTGCGCCTGTTGCGCCGGGTACGTGACTTTGCCGAAGTCGCAGATGAGCTGTCGATCCTGCTGGAGAGAACACAGTATGCACTCAATGAACTGGGTATCAATGACAACGGTTTTGATGAGATGGACCTGCGCCTGCTCAGACTTTTGGTCGATGCCAAAGGCAAGGCTATGGGACTGAGCACGATCGCTGCCGCCTTGAGCGAAGACGAAGGGACGATAGAAGATGTCTTTGAGCCCTATCTTCTTGCCAATGGTTACCTTGAGCGGACTTCACGGGGCAGGATCGCGACAAAAAAGACCTATGAGGTTTTGAAGTTCAATCCTCCTAAGTCTGATACACTTTTTTAAACACGACTTTATAGAAGGAGACCACTATGCGTCCACAACATTTTTTAATGATGCTCTTTGCCCTTGCTTTGTATTGGATGTATCAGCTTTATAACGCGTATTGGATGCCGATACTGATCGGCTCCTTGCTTGCCATCTCAACCGCAAATATACACAAAGCTCTCTTCGACCTCTTTAAAAACAACTTTGTCGCAACTATGCTTTCGAGTCTCCTGCTTGCCACCCTGCTCTTTGCACCGCTGGGGTATTTTTTAACGACATTGACGATCCGACTGCACGGTATCGACATCGATACTTTGACCCATGTTCATGAAAAGATAGAACTCTGGATCCAAAACTTGCCCAGCTCCTTAAATTTTTTAAAAGTACAGATGGCACACCTGATCGACTCTAACAATCTGAGCACACTCGCCGGTAACTCCCTTGGTCTTGCCGCCAATCTGGGAAAATACAGTGCCACCTTTTTAAAAGATGCCTTCTTGATCATCATCTTTTACTTTTTTGCCCACTACTACGGCAAGACCATCATGCATCATCTCATAAGGATCATCCGTCTTCCCCAGCAGGATACCACTCTGCTTAGCCTTGAAGTCTCCAATGTGATGAGTGTCGTCTTCTACTCGATCATCGCGACCGCAACGCTTGAAGGAGCGCTTTTTGGTGTATTGATCAGTGCTATTGGCTATAATGGTCTGCTTTTTGGTATCATGTACGGCTTTGCATCCTTGATCCCTATCGTCGGGGGCGCTTTGATGTGGGCACCCTTCATGATCTATGAACTTGCCCTTGGACATACGGGAAATGCACTTGTCATCGCACTCTACTCCATCGTCGTCATATCTATCATCGCCGATACCTTCGTCAAGCCGATGATCATCAAATACATCGGGCAGAACTTCATCAAATCCAGTACAAAGATCAATGAGCTCCTTGTGTTTTTCTCCATCTTGGCAGGATTGACGGCCTTTGGTTTTTGGGGAATGGTCCTGGGACCTGCTATCACAGCCTTTTTCATGGCCCTTCTTAAACTCTATGAAGTTAGAGACGAGAACTACTTTTCTTCCAACAAGTAGCTCTTTTCTTAGCCCCTTCTCCTCTTTAGTAGTATCTGCATTATTATTTTTTCTTAATTAACACTTCGCTAACATAAAGGTAATAGACTGGTACATAAATTCTACTCAAGGAGTATGCTATGAACAAGATCTTAGTTATAACATTGGCAGTATTGACAACGGCAAGCTTTGCCGTAGCAAAAGGCGGTGGCGGCGGTGGCTCCCAAAGTGGAGGTGGAAGCTTTAAAAGTGAAAACAGCGAAACAGGCAAAGCCGGTTCGCAGAAACAAAAGAAGACATACGAGCATCAATACAAAAAAGGTGACGGTACCGGTAAACAGAACAAGACAAAGACAAAAACTCAGTCTAAGACACGAACAGAAACACAAGAGGGTCAATAGACTTCCAGTCCTCTCATATTTTATGTGTATGAGAGGATTTCGCCACTTCTACCTGTTAAGTCTCCTCGGAAACTTCGCTTCTTTCAAATAATATATCCCGAGCACAGAGATAATGATCATCGGCAAAGAGAGCAGTTGTCCCTGGGTCATCCAATCACCATAGATATATCCAATCTGTACATCCGGTGCACGCCAGAACTCAGCCACAAAACGGGCCAATCCGTACAAAGCACCATAAGCCAGAGTCAGACCTCCCGCAAAGGAGATACGATGACGGATCAGATAGATGATAAGGGCAACAACGACCCCTTCTAAAAACGCCTCATATAACTGAGACGGATGGCGCAAGATCCCATCCACATAGATACCCCATGGCAGATCTGTCGTACGGCCGATCAGCTCCTGGTTAAGGAAGTTTCCTATACGCCCAAAGATATACCCCACGGGAACAGCGATCGCTACGATATCCATCAGGAACCAAAATGAATAGTTGTTCTTGCGGGCAAAGAGATAAGAGCCCAGAAGAAATCCGATCAGGGCACCGTGATAACTCATACCTCGGATACCGACAAACTCCCCATCGGTATTGAAAGGGTTGAAGATCTGCCAAGGATGGCTAAGATAATAGAATGTATGGGCATCATAGAAAAGTATATAACCCAAGCGCGCACCAAGGATAACGCCCACTTCTATCCAGATAAAATAGTCATCCAAGACCTTCTTTTCTATAGGCAGATTGTCTTTCGTGACGATCCATTTGGCCATGACCAAGGCCGAGACAAGGGCAAGTACATACATGATCCCGTACCAGTGGACGTTCACGCCGATGTTAAACGCTACCGGGTCAAAATGCTCATAGATATTATTCCAAAATATCATTTGTAATATTCCATTTTATGCAGCTTCGCCTTACGTGTGTCCTGATCCATATGTGTGTTCAGAATAAACATCACTACGCGACTGTCATGGTTTATTTGCTGCGGCTTTGCCTGAAACATCGCTACGCGACCGCGACCGCTACCGCTTGTTTTCAAGTATTCCATCTCTACTTAGAATCTTCCGGTTTTTTATCCAGGGCGTCTGCGATAAGCTCTATAGGGTTTTTGAAGATCGTGTCCACATTCCCCTCAAACATCGCATTGGTCAACTGCATCCTGCACGCTGAACATTCGGATGAGACATATTCTGCCTGGGTTGCTTTGATCATGGCCGCCTTCGGCTTTCCGGCCGCCTGTGCAAAATGGAATTTCTCCGTCTGCATCGTAACCCCGCCAAATCCGCAGCACTGGTTAGGGTCACTCATCTCGACAAGATTATAGTTCTCTTTAAGAAGGCTTCGCGGTTCCTGGAATATCCCCTGCATCTTTTTGGCATGACAGGGATCATGGTAAGTGATACGGACATCATGATCGCCGCTCTCTTTTAGGACAGTATGGATATCTGTCTCTTTTTCCAGCCATTCGGTCGCCATGTATATCTTGCTTTTAAGCTTGATCGCGCGTGCCTGCCA
>JBFEYG010000190.1:0-4827 GCA_041562275.1 Sulfurimonadaceae bacterium
GACCCAAGATCTAAAATCTCTGGCTGAAATAAATAGGTGCTATCTAATTAATTAGATAGCAATGTAAGAAACAGCCGAAGCTGTCTCTTTAAATTTGTTTGTTGTCTTATAAAAAGACGTTCTATAGATTCGTTCAAATCTCACGTCTTCTACTTAGTTTACAATGATCTCAAACGCTCTCTTCTAAGCCCTTAACATAAGGTCTCATCGTTTGTGGACGGGAATTATAGGGGAATTTATCTTTCATGTCAAGAGGTTTTGGGAGGAATTTTGAAAATTATACAAATCTGTATATTTTATACATATTGATGATTAATA
Organism: Sulfurimonadaceae bacterium; assembly: GCA_041562275.1. Taxonomy (GTDB): domain Bacteria; phylum Campylobacterota; class Campylobacteria; order Campylobacterales; family Sulfurimonadaceae. The sequence continues at coordinate 319 of JBFEYG010000190.1, forward strand.
ATTGTTCTTTGTCTTTGATCAGCTACACTTTTTTCACACAATCCATGTCTAAACTTTTGCATGTTTGAAAGATAAATAAATACTAAAATAAACCCAATATATAATGTATATAATATATAAGGGCCCTTATTTTGGTATAATCTCAAAATATTTTAGTTAAAGGATTTTACAATGGGTCTTTATGATCGTGATTATACACGCGAATCTCATTACGAGGATATCGGTTCTCGCAGTGAAGGCAAGCTGGTTTCATTTGTTAAAGAAACGTACAAACTATTTGCAGCGTCTATGATGGCGGGTGCAGCGGGAGCATACATAGCTGTTCCATTTGCTGCAACTGTCCAAGCATGGTTTTTGCCAATTGTCATATTAGAGTTTGTTTTTCTTTTTGGTCTGTTTGCGGTTAAGCGCAAACCGGGTATCAACTTGGTTGTTATGTTTGGCTTCGTGTTTATGACAGGTGTCACACTTGCTCCTTTATTGGCACGTACACTTGGCATGTCAGGTGGTGGCGCTATCATCGGTAATGCTTTTGCGATGACATCTGTTATCTTTGGTGCGATGAGCTTTTTTGCTATCAAGACGACAAGAGATTTTAGCGGTTACGGTAAACCTTTGATGATCGCTCTGTTTGTGATCATCGGGTTTTCACTGGTCAACCTGTTTCTTGGAAGTCCGCTGCTTAGCATTATCATCTCAGCTGTTGTCGTACTTCTGTTTAGTGTACTTGTAGTCTATGACACACAGAACATCATCCGTGGAGCATACGAAACACCTATTGATGGTGCAATTGCGCTTTATCTCGATTTTTTAAACATCTTCACTTCACTTCTTCACCTTTTGGGTATTTTTGGCGGCGAAGACTAATCCATCCGCTTCGGCGGATCGATAAACATTTATAAGCGGATAGACATCTGTTTATAAATCTTTATCACAACGATAAAACAAATATAAAAGGTAATACATATGGCACGATCAAACACTTCCAGCGTAGAGATGGATGATGGGGTTAAACTCGCATTTCTAGCACGCACTCAGCAAAAAGCATTCAGAGGGACGACTGACCCTAGTGAGAAACAAGAGGCAGGTGAACGCAAAGCAGTTACTGCGTCTGCGAAAGCCAAGGCAAAGAAAAAAGCGAAGATGGCCAAAGCCTCACGCAAGAAAAACAAATAGACTTACCTGTGCTTGACAAGGGACTCTACAGGGTTATCGATGCAAACCTTAACCGGCTAAAAGAAGGCATACGTGTCATAGAAGACATGGCTCGCTACTGCGATAATAACAAAGAACTTGCAGGCCAACTTAAAAAGCTTCGCCATCTTGCGAAGATCGATGACCTTCAAACACTGCTTTCTTCACGTGATGCGCAAAACGATGTACTTCGTCCGACTATGCAGAGCGAGATGGAACGTTCTTCTTTAGAAAGTATTATCATTGCCAACTACAAGCGAGGACAAGAGTCTTCACGTGTGCTTGAAGAGATATACAAGGTTGTTGACCCAATCCTGTCAGAACGCTTCAAAACCATCCGTTATACACTCTATACCTTGGAAAAGGAAAACCTGCAAAAGCTTTAGTTTCGAGCGAATAAGACCTCGAACTCCAAGGTCTTACTCGGATAGTTTTTCATTAGACGCTTCATCTGTTTATAACTCAATGCATTTCTTCCGCCAGAGACTCCGCTCTTTTTGATGTAGGTAAATATCTCATCCACCGACTCAAATGTAAGTTCGTACTCTACGACTTCGATGGTGCAATTAAAATATTGATTGATAAGATAAGTCACCTCATCTACACAGCGAAGAGGCGAGGCTATACCTGCCGTTTTTAAAAGAGTCTTGAAAGTATTCGAAGTGAAGATGGCCAAAGAAACCGGTGCATTTAACTGAGAGATCTGATACAGACAGGTATCGAGATCTTCTGCCCATTGCAAAGATGAGGCTGAAAAGATATGGTCGTACTCTTCTTTGACCAATGCTTCAAACAATTTATCTTCATTGAAATCACCCAAACGGCATTCAATCTTCTCATTTTTAGGATGCAGATCAAGCATCTGCGGGGAAAAATCAACGCCTACCAGCTTTCTATAGGGCCACTGTATCTTAGCTGCGATATTGCCATTGCCGCATCCCAGGTCCAAAATACGTTGGGGCGTATCCTTTACCTCATCAACCAGCTTTTGCGCTACACGGTTTTGAATGATATTGTACTTTCCATACTCATGCGCAAAGCGCGAAAACTCTTTTTTTATTTTCATTTTCTGTTGGTAATTATTGAGATTATGAAGATCACCAGAATGACAAGCACTATAGTCGCTCCGCTTGGCAAAGAGTAGTTATATGACAGCGTCATACCAACAAGAACAGCAGAGATAGAAAAGAGCAAAGACAGAAGAATAGTCTTGGAAAAGCCCAATCTATAACGCAGTGCAGATATCGTCGGAATGACCATCAATGCACCTATCAGCAGAGTACCGACCACACGGATTGACAAAGCTATAATAACAGCAACAATGGTCACAAGTAAAAAGTTCAGCAATTTGACTTTTAGTCCACTGACCTGAGCAACTTCTTCATCAAAGGCGATAAAATAAAATTCCTTAAACAAGCCAAGCAGTACAGCCAGGGCAATAGAGCCGAAGACAAGCATGACAACGAGGTCTTCGCTTGTCACAGAAAGAATGGAACCAAAAAGATAAGAAAACAAAGACGCGTTAAACGAACCGGCAATAGAGACAATGACAACAGCCAAAGCCAAAGAACCTGAAAGGAATATCGCCAATATCGAATCCGAATACAGACCCAGGTAGGAACGAAGATACTCGATAAGCCAGGCAGACAAAACAGAAACAAGAACAGCCACCCAAATAGGATTTTGTTCTGTGACCATACCTATAGCAACGCCTACAAGTGCGACATGAGCCAGAGTCTCTGTCAGCATTGCATATCGGCGGAGAACGATAAAAGAGCCTGATACAGAGGCAAGGATGGCAATGATCATGCCTGCAAGGAAGGCATTTATCATAAAGTCGTATTGAAATATCTCTGTCATCTAGATAAATGCTCCTATTTTAGTTATCTTACTCACTAAAAACCTGAGGTCACTCAGTTTTTCTTCACGTGAGGTATCATTTATCATAAAGCCATATTGAAATATCTCTGTCATTGTATTCCCTTAGCCCTAGTGATGGTGATGATGGATCAGATGTGCATCAATCCCATAAAGTTTGCTCATCTCAGAACAGGACAAGACCTCATGCGGATTATTACAAGACAGAAGTGTCTGGTTGATACAGAGCATCGTCTGAATGTCATCTGCAATCACACCGACATCATGGGTGATAAAGACGATTGTCATGCCGTCTTTCTTGTTCAGTTCTCTCAAAAGCGTATAGAAACGGTTTTGAGAGACCATGTCCACGCCCGTATTCGGCTCGTCAAGTATCAGCACTTCCGGTTCACTGGCCAAAGCACGTGCTATCATCACCCTCTGACGCTGACCGCCGGAAAGCTCGCCGACAAGCTTATCACGAAGGTTAAGTACGTCCATCTTCTGCATTGCCGTTTCAACTGCATCCCTGTCAGCCTGTGATTCCCTTGTGAAGAGTCCTCTCTTGGCTGTTCGTCCCATCTTAACGACTTCTTCTACCGTAGCAGGAAAATACTGATCTACCTGAGAAACACGTTGGGGAACATACCCTATCTTGTCCCAAGCCTTGAATCGGCTCTGTTCTTTACCAAAGAGTCTTATCGAACCCGCACTCGGCTTTTCCAGTCCCAGAAGAAGACGTATAAGGGTTGTCTTCCCTCCGCCGTTGGGTCCGATGAGCGCACTGTACTCGCCTTTTTGGACCACAAAACTGATGTTTTTGATGATATCTGCTCCGTTGATCTTATAGCTAAGACCCTTTGCTTCAAAAACAGCTGCGTCAAACTTCATTCGCACTCCATCGCTACCGATAGTTTATGAAGGTTCTCCCTCATCAAACCGATATAGCCTCTCTTCGCCTCTTCTTCAGTGACATTAGCCAAGGGCTGAAGCGACTCTATTCTCACGCCTGTCTCTTTTGCTATGGTCTGCGCGAGTTTTGGGCTAACAAAGCTCTCAAAGAAGATAGTATTGAACTTCTCTCTGCTCAAAAGGTCGGTGATATCTTTCATCTTTTTTGCACTTGCCTGTTCATCAGGAGAAAGTCCCGTGATACTGTGAGAATCAAACTTATAACGTTCTCCCAGATAGGCAAAAGCATTATGATTAACAACGATCTCTCTGTGGACACATGTCTTCAAAGCATTTGAATACTCAAGCTCTAATGACTTTAACGCCGCTATGTACAACTTTGAGTTTTCGGCAAACTCCTGTTCATGCTGCGGAAAGTGTTTACCCAATTCTCTTGTCACTGCCTCTGTCATCAGGATCATGTTCTCTATATCCAGCCAATAATGCGGGTCCGCTTCTTCATCACCATGATCGTGGCCTTCATGCCCTTCATGTTCCTCTTCACAC
>JBFEYG010000191.1:0-4759 GCA_041562275.1 Sulfurimonadaceae bacterium
AAAACGATTAGATTCTTTTTCTGAGTCTTCTTTGAACCAACTCGTATATAATACGCTTAAAACTCAAAAGACAATATTGGTGTACGTTGCTAAGAGAAGGAAGATGGATGAAAGAAACAAAAGAGACCTCTGAGAGTATAAAGACCCTCAACGATCTCGCAAAACTTGCAGATTACTCACTCATGGACACGCTTGAGTGCGATCCTGACTCAAGTGCAGACGGTATCGATCACTCGCCAAGACAAGTCTTCAGCGGGCACTATGTCCCCGTAAACCCAACGCCGATCAAAGACCCGATCTACATCGCGCACAGCAAGACCTTTTTTAGCGAACTGGGCTTTGCCGACAGTCTGGCAGAATCAGAGGACTTTATGCGAATGTTCTCAGGAGACACCTCGCAGGTGCCGGAGCCTTTGAAAAGCCATGGTTGGGCAACGGGCTATGCGCTTTCTATCTACGGGACCGAATACTACCAGCAGTGCCCCTTCCAAACAGGCAACGGATACGGAGACGGTAGAGCCGTCTCTATCTTCGAAGGTCTGATCAACGGCAAGCGTTGGGAGATGCAGCTTAAAGGCGGCGGCAGGACGCCCTACTGCCGAGGAGCCGACGGCCGTGCTGTCTTGCGTTCAAGCATCCGCGAGTTTTTGGCGCAGGAGCATATGCATGCCCTGGAAATCCCGACATCACGCTCTTTGACTTTGTACACGTCCAAGACAGAGACCGTAAACCGGCCATGGTTTAATCAGGGGTCTTACTCTAAGGACCCTGAAGTCATGATAGAAGAAGCCGTCGCTATCACAACACGGGTCGCACCCTCCTTTCTTCGCGTCGGTCAGATCGAACTTTTCGGTCGCCGTGCCCGAAAAAAAGAGCACCCAAAAGCGATGGAAGAGCTCGAGAAGATGGTCTTGCATCTGATAGACCGTGAGTACAGTGATGTCATTGATGCGAGTTTGACACTTCAGAAAAAAGTACTCGTGCTAGCAGGCGAGTTTCGCTCTCGCCTTACGGCACTTGTGGCAAACTGGATCCGTGTCGGCTACTGCCAGGGAAACTTCAACAGTGACAACACTGCCGCAGGAGGCTTTACACTTGATTACGGTCCGTTTGGGTTTATCGATATGTTTGATCCAAAATATCAGCCGTGGACGGGTGGCGGACAACACTTCTCATTTTTAAATCAGCCCCAGGCTGCCCATCGCAACTTTAATTCATTCTGCACAGCTTTGGCGCCGCTGCTTGAATCAGATCAGGACTCTCTAGATAAACTTAATGCGATCAAAGACGGTTTTTCTCTACTCATGCAAGAGCAGATTCAGACGATGTGGGCTAGTAAGCTTGGACTGGATACCTTTGATGCAGAACTGTTCAAAGAGCTCGTAGTGCTTATGCTGCAGACTTCTGTCGATTATACTATCCTCTTTCGTGAACTTTCACATATACCTGAGGACATTGAGCCTCTGAAAAAAAGCTTTTACCAGGAATCAATAACGAGTGAGAACATCCTTACGCGCTGGTCAGAATGGCTGGAAAGATGGAAGTCACGCATCAATGCCACCTCGCCTGAGTCACGCGAGAAACTATCGCAACAGATGAAAGGCATCAACCCAAAATACACGCTGAGAGAATGGTTCTTGGTACCTGCCTATCAGCAAGCAACCAAGGGAGACTATACACTCATCAAAGAGCTGCAAGAGATCATGACACATCCATACGATGAGCAGTCCGAAGAGACAGAAGAGAAGTACTACAGGCTAAAGCCCTCTGAGTTCTTTGCGATTGCGGGAATATCGCATGTCAGCTGTTCATCGTAAGATTAAAATCAAGCTTTTTTAATCAGTTCTCTCGCTGCCCACTGGGCAAACTCTGTTCGGGTACAGCTGTCACTTTGTCCGTAGTTTAGCCCCTCTGCACAGCGGTATATGATCAGATCATTTTTAGGGTTTGGGTTTGGCGCTTCATCGATGACTTGACGTACCGACCACTCCTTGCCATGCTTTCCATTGGTGTAATAGTGCCCCAGTTTGATCTCATCGGCACTCAGCTTATCATCTTCCGCATGTTGCAAGGTGAGCGTAAAGAGACGCTTGAGATCTTCTATAGTGATATCGACGACCAAGTCCATATCTTTTATCGCCTGCTCGATATGCTTACTGCGCAAAGAATCATTTACCGCATCTTTGCGGTTCATCTCCTTTTCTACAAAACGCATCATACCGATGGGATAACGCCGCCAGTCAAAGAGACTGTTAAAAACAACCGCGATGACAAACATGCTCATGACATTGATAAAGATCGGTGAGAAGATATACATAAACCCCAGATCATGGATCACAGGACCGCCTACAACAGCGACAAGGGCTGTAGCCCCGCCGGGAGGATGGATACTGTTTAAAAGATGCATGACACCAACAGACAGACCCACCGCAAGCCCTGCAGCAATGAAGATATTGGGAACAAGCATATAAGAAGACACCCCGATAAATGCGGAGACAAGGTTTCCCATAAAAAGGGCCCAAGGCTGGGACAAGGCACCGTGAGGAATGGCAAAGAGTAAAACAGCAGCTGCCCCCATAGAAGGGATCAAGAAGACTGCACCTTCCAGCCCGATGAGCAGGTAGCTGATATAAAAAGTGACCGATATACCCAGTATTGCGCCTACCGTAGCTACGATCTTTTCACTCTTACTGGTTCTCGAACGCTCAATACAAAAGAAACTTTTGAATCTTAGATAAAAATTTTTCATTCTGCATCCTAGCATAGAAAATAGACCTGGGCATTGACTTTTGTCAATATGCGCAAAGTACTTTGGGGACTATGTATGACGTGTACTTCATACAAAGATTAAAGTATTCCGGGAAAGAAGACTATCCCTTTGTTAAAATTGGATCTGCACCTGTTTTGATCTTTCAACATAAAGAAGGACATTGGTAAAAGCATATTGGTCCACTTCTTCCATACCCGCGTGATCATATTCTAACAGATAGTCAAATCCCTCTAACGCAGTGTCTTTCACTTTTTTGAGGTGGACAGCGTAGACTAACAGATCAGCCAAATCACTCACGGGGATGATCTCTCTGAAATCTTTATTGAACTCATCTATGTACTCTTCGACTATATCTTCATTGGACATCAGAAGCATCCACAGTATGATCTTGTCTATCTTTTCAGGTGCATTGACTTTGTTTAAAAAGCGCTCATAGATCTCTTTGTTTTGGGCTATCTCATCAAGCTGTTCATTAGCCTGTGTGATCAAGAAGTTGATTCGCTCTTCAGTGAGTTTTTCATTTCTGCAACCATCTAACACGGCCTCTGCGATTTGCATTGTGTGCATATTTTCTCTTTTTTATTTGAATGTGTAATTATTGCAGGCTGTTCTAAAAATCTCTATTAAGAACTGATAGATCAGGTGTAAGTAAAAAAAGTTGAAGGCTAAGAGATGTTTTCGACGAGATCATTATCCGTAGGATAGCCCGGGACTTCAAAACCATCCTCATCAAAGAAATGTTTTTTGCCCGTATCCATACTGATGCATACCAGAGCGTAGGCTTCGTCTTCACGGACCTCTTTGATGATAAACCTCTTGCCCATGCGAGTCTTCCATCTCTGCCCTACTTTGAACTCTATAAACTCATATTCCACTGTTTGCTTTTCGCTACTGTATTATTTAGTCGTCGTTATGAAGTTGCCCACTAAATTCAAAGCCAAACTTCATTTTAGCAGCTATCTCTTCTTGTACTTCTTCTATGGCATCATCCATTCTGCTTTCTACCTGATGAAGAAAAAATCTATATTGATTTTCATATTTAAAGCTATTTACTTTATAAGGTATTTTATCACCATGTTCTTCTATAAATTTCTCAAGAGTGTCTTCCCAGACTAAAGTCAGTTCACACTCTATACATCGTTCTTCCTCTTCACCAGGCAAGGTGTATTTAAACTCTACTTCTTCATCATACGTTATGACTTCAAACGTTTTTTGTTCGTTTTTAGACGTCTCTTCAATGTTTGTCATTATGCTCTCTATTCGTAAGATATTAATTATTTAGAGTTATAACCAAAGTAGCTGTAAATTCGATAAGTTTTTATACTACTTCTCATTATTAAATTTATAAATATCTAGCGTTCTGATGACAACTAATTACTGTAAAAAGTGGATGTATAACCCCTGGGGTGTAATTTTAAGTAGTCTGTCTATTTTTTATAATATCTTGCATGATGTTATAGCCATGATTGAGTGCCAGGGCAATTGAGCCTCCAAGAGACCCTGCTATATCACCTGCAACATAGATACCCTCACTGTTGTAGTTTTTCTCATCGACTACGGGCTTGCCTTTTTCATCTGTTATCACAGGCGTGTTGCTTAGGAACTCTGTGGGAGTTGAACCCCCAAGCGCATAGATGATACGGTCATAAAGATGCGAACTTCCGTCACTGAACATCACCTTGCATCTGCCTTCAACGTCTTCAACGCCAAGAATATCCACACCCAGTTTCATCTCAATCTCACCTTTTGAAGCCGCATCCAAAAGATTTTTTCTGTTTTTTGGGTTTGGTCGGGTCAACTCCTCTTTTCTGTAGTTGAATGTAACCCTGTTGTCTGTATGTATAAAGTAGGCAAACTCAGCAGCACTGTCGCCTCCCCCAACAACTAAGACCTCTTCACCTCCCTTACACTCAGAGATGTTGTGCTGGATCTTTGTTTTTAATGTTTTTGGCAGATCATACTCCGGCTTGTTAGGTTTGCCCATCTTTC
>JBFEYG010000192.1:0-4718 GCA_041562275.1 Sulfurimonadaceae bacterium
AGAAGGGACTCCTGCTGATAAAGCCGGTCTGAAAGCCTCTGACATCATCTTGAAGATCGATGAGAAGTCTACCTTGAACATGACGATCGATGAAGCTGTCTCGATCATGCGAGGTCAAAAAGGCACACCGATCAATCTTACTATCGTGCGAAAGAACGAGCCGAAACCTTTAAGTGTAGATATCATCCGTGACATCATCGAGATACAGTCGGTCTATGCCAAAAGCATCGGCAATGACACGCTCTATCTTCGTGTCACAAGTTTCGATAAAAAAGTCGTGGACGGCGTTAAAAAAGAGCTCAAAAAAGCATCCAACAAGAACAAAAGTATCATCCTTGACTTGAGAAACAACCCCGGCGGACTGCTTGACCAGGCCGTCGGTCTGGTTGACCTTTTTGTCGCCGAAGGTGTGATCGTATCACAAAAAGGCAGAGAAGCCGAAGATGAGAAAATCTACTCGGCCACCTCATTCGGCACCTACAAAGATGCCCCATTGGTCGTACTTGTCAATGAAGGTTCGGCATCTGCTTCCGAGATCGTCTCCGGCGCTCTTCAGGATCACAAGCGTGCTGTTATCATCGGTGAGAATACTTTTGGAAAAGGTTCGGTCCAGGTCATCCTGCCGATAACAGAAGAAGAAGCGATCAAGCTGACCATTGCCCGTTACTATCTTCCAAGCGGACGAACGATTCAAGCTGTCGGCGTCAAACCGGATGTGGAAGTCCATCTTGGCGAGATCAAGACCTACGAGAACGGCTACAGCATCAAAGAAGCTGATCTCAAGAAACACCTTGAAGGCGAACTGGCCAAAGTAAACGGCGAGGCGCCTAAAAAAGAAGAGAAGAAGAAAGACGCGAGCATAATCACGCTTGAAGACCTTGACAAGGACCTTCAACTCAAAGAAGCAGTAGGTATAGCCAAAGCACTACAGATCATGAAGAAAAACTAGAAAGCATTCTTGGCAAATAGAGCAAAACTTAATCATAACAAGGAAACAAATGAAGGCAATCGTAAATATTTCACTCAAAGCAGGCGTATTGGACTCTCAGGGCAAGGCAGTACATCATGCACTTGACGCACTTAAGTTCGAAGGTGTCGAAGACGTACGTGTCGGCAAGCAGATCGTTTTAAAGCTCTCTTCAAACGATGAAGCGGCAGCAAAGAAAGAGGTAACGGAGATGTGTGAAGCACTTCTTGCAAACACCGTCATCGAAGATTATGAGATCGAGCTTATCAAATAATGCAACACCAAAATCAACAATCGGCAAAACACGAGAGTGTTCTACCAAAGAGTCCTCTTTGGACTTGTTCAAAAAGGATCTATAAATGAAAGTAACCGTTATCCAATTTCCGGGTACAAACTGCGAATACGATACACAATACGCTTTTAAAAAACTGGGTGCCGACGTAGAGATCATCTGGCACAAAGAGACAAGTATCAATACGAATGCAGACCTTGTTGTCGTAGCAGGCGGTTTCTCATACGGAGATTACCTTCGTTCCGGTGCTATAGCACGTTTTTCTCCAGTGATGGAAGCCGTAAGCGCTCACGCCTCAAAAGGCGGCAAAGTCCTTGGGATATGTAACGGGTTTCAAGTGTTGACAGAGTCCCACCTTCTTCCGGGTGCACTGATGCGTAATAGCGGTCTTCACTTTATCTCGAAACATCATCATCTAAAAGTCGTCAATAACGATAATGTCTTTTTACGCAAACTCGCTATCAATGATGTCGTCAACATCCCTATTGCCCATCATGACGGGAACTACTATATCGATGATGAACGCAAAAAAGAGCTGTATGACAATGGCCAGGTGCTGCTACACTATACGGATGAGAATGGTAACATCTCTAATCCGAACGGTTCCGTAGATGCTATCGCAGGTATCTGCAACAAGGAAAAGAACGTCTTCGGTCTTATGCCTCACCCTGAACGTGCCATGGAAAGTATCCTCGGTTCGGATGACGGTGTGAAGATGCTTGAAGGGTTTTTTGCGTAAATGCGCTTCTTTCTTCTTTTACTTTTTAGTCTCATCATCTCCAATGCTCAGGCAGAGGTCTCTGTTTTTGGCACTGAGAGTGCCCAAGAGAGTGAAATAAGTAACGAAGATGAAGTTGTCGTAGAAGAAGAGATCCAAGCCAAACTGCTCTATCAGTCTTATTACGAGCTTCCCACAAAGCTCTTCAAAGGACAAGTCTTCACCCTGACGATCAAAGCCCTCTCTGCCGAGCAAGATTTTGAGGGCCTGAATTACAATTTCTCCAATGAGACAGGCCTTAGCCTGCTGAGTGAGGAGAAAGAGCGTAAAATAAACGCCCCTTACTTCTATGACACTTTCTACTTTCAGGTCACCGGCGATCGTGTCCGTACACCCGATGTCAGGACCTCTCTGATCTTCAAAGACAACAGCGGAAGCCTTGAAGAGACTTTAAAAGGAGAGCGGATAAATACGGTTCGTCTCAATCCCGAAAAAGATTTTTCCAGAGTCCTTGCTGAGAATTTCAAGATACTCGAGTACAAGACAAGCCAGTACGACAACCAGCACAACATCGTCGTCTTCTCTGCAGAAGCCAAGATGGCAAACCTTAACGACTTCTCTTTAAAAGCGGCCTATAAAGAAGGTATCGATGTTTACGAACAAGAGCTTCCCTACTCAAACTTCACCTATTATGCCGTGGTCTCCAAACAGCTTAACGAGCTAAAGTTCACCTACTTCAATCTGAACACACGCCGTTTTCAAGATGTCGTCATCCCTATCATCGTCATCAACGACAGAGTCAGTACCCAGACGGATCTTGCACCGACACAAAACACCCATGTCTTTGCCAAGATCATCGCAGCAGGCCTTGTCTCTGCTGTCGGTATCGTACTCTTTATCTATAGGCGCAAGAAGCTCTATCTCTTGATAGTCATCCTGCCTCTGTTCTTTATCGCCAAGCTCTCCGTGCCAATCAAGCATGTCTGTGTCAAGGAAGATTCCAATATCTATCTTTTGCCGATGAAAAACGGGACGATCTTTGAGAAGGTCCCCTTCCGGTTTAAAACGGAATCCCTTGGTGAGGCTGAAAACTTTACCAAGATACGTATGCAAAACAATCAGATAGGATGGGTCCAAGATGAAAATCTTTGCCAGGATTAGTTTTTACTACGCGGCAGCCGTGATCTTCTCCGCGGTCAGTTTTCTGATCATCTTCTACAAGCTGCTGCCTAAGCCCTTCGGTATCAAGCTAAGCTCGGGTATCATCAACAAAGGACTTTTTTACCGACTTAAGATATTCGGAAAAGAGGACAGCGAAGCGCAGATGTTCGTGGTCAACCATCAAAGCGGTATCGATATCCCCGTACTCGAAGGTGCGACCAAAGCCGATCTTGCCTGGGTCGCCAAACAGGAACTCTTTGACATGCCTTTTTTAGGTCTGGGCGTTAAGCTTCCCAATGACATCCCCTTGCAGCGAGAGAGCAAGACGGCCCTCATCTCCCTCATAAGAGACTGCAAAGACCGTATCAGCGACGGGCGTGTTGTGACTATCTTTCCCGAAGGAACCCGTTCACGTACCCAGCGTATCAACAAGTTCAAACCCGGGACACAGATGGTCGCCAACAAACTCGGCCTGAAGATACAGCCTGTTGTCATGGTCGGCACATCCAAGACCTTCGACTCGGGAAAAAAAATATTTTACCCTTTTCAGGAGATACGTGTCGTCTTCTTGGATGCCTTTGTCCCGGACAAAGAGGATAAAGAGTGGCTAACAAACTTACAGACCACCATGCAAAAGGTATATGATGAACATGCTCACACTCTTAGCTATAGGTAGCGGCGGTTTCATAGGTGCAAGCCTGCGCTATCTGATTAACAACTACATCTCTCACCACTTTCCGCACACGCTTCCTTACGGGATACTGTTCGTCAACCTGTTTGGAAGTCTTATCATCGGTATCATGTTCGGACTCTTCACCGTTACCTCTCTTTTTTCTAATGATACCAGGATATATTCTTTTATCACTACGGGGATACTCGGAGCACTGACGACCTACTCTACCTTCGCACTGGATAGTTTTATGATGCTTCACAGCGGGCACTATGGGGCTGCTGCACTGAATATGTCTCTTAATCTGTTTGGGACTGTCTTGTTTGCGGGTATCGGGTTTATGGGGGTAAGTTATCTTTTACGATAACTTCTTTTTCTGCTGATATAGTTTTTAACACGTACTTTCTTTAGTCTCCGCCGTGCTTCTTTTAAAGCACAGGAAAACTGTATTCCGGCACAGATTTAATCAATAAGCTGATACTGCTCGCGCAAGATAGCAATGACTTCTGCTTTTGGGTTATCCGAAAGCACTATTTTCTCGCCGGTAATCTTCTCTGCTATGTCGGTATACGTCTTTGACACATTCATCAATACTTCTGTCGGCAGAAAGTTGTCACGTGCCAAAGCTTCACGCTCATTCATGCGTGACTTGTTTAATAAAATATCCGGATCAGGGAAATGATTTAACAATAACTGACGGAATCCCTCTTTGGAGTTTTCAACTACCTTGCCTGCACGGTACGCTTTTCCATCCCAGATACGTGAAGAGTCAGGTGTTCCCACTTCATCCATATAGATAAGTTTGTCATTGCCCTGAGTGTCTTTGACATAACCAAACTCGAACTTTGTATCGACGAAGATCTGATCGATCTTTGCAAGTTCTTTTGCGATCAGATCAAAGCCCTCCGTC
>JBFEYG010000193.1:0-4593 GCA_041562275.1 Sulfurimonadaceae bacterium
GCTTGAAAATACTTGAATTTTTCGGCGATCTCTTCTTGTGTCTCACCCAGGATATGACGTCTCTCAGAGTGGCCTATCAATACAGTAGTGATACCAAACTCATCAAGCTGCTCAGTCCCTACTTCACCTGTAAAAGCACCATTCTCAACACCGTAGGCATTTTGAGCACCTACTATAGCACCTTCGCCAAAGCTGTCCAAGGCAGTCAGAGGAGGAAAGACCATCACTTCAGACTCTATCTTGTTTGAACGGATAAAACTGTTTATCGCATCCATATAATCACGTGTCTGTGCGCGGGTCTTGTTTGTCTTGAAGTTGGCCGCGACTATCAATCTTCGTCCTTGATCACCAAAGGTGCGACACCCGGAAGTATCTTGCCTTCAAGAAGTTCAAGTGAAGCACCACCACCCGTAGAGATAAAGGTCATCTCTTCATCCAGACCGATTCGCTGTACCAGATCGGCCGTATCACCGCCACCTACGACACTCGTAGAATAGGTATCGGCAATCGTATGCGCCATCTTCGTTGAACCGCGTGCAAACTTGTCCATCTCATACACACCCATCGGTCCGTTCCAGAGAATAGTCTGCGCATCAGCAAGCGCTTCACGGAAAAGTTTGATCGTTGCCGGTCCGACGTCCAGACCCATCCAGCCTTTTGGGATCTCTTGTGCTGTTGTGATCTTTGTAACCGAATCCGCTGAAAATGTCTGTGCTGCGACAACATCGACAGGAAGATATAATTTCACGCCAAGCTTTTTCGCTTCGGCCATAATATGTAAAGCATCTTCAATAAGATCATCTTCGACCAGAGAGTTTCCGACATCATAACCCTGTGCTTTAAGAAAGGTAAACGCCATTCCGCCGCCGATGATCATCTTGTCGACTTTTGGCAGTAGGTTTACCAGTGCTTCCAGTTTACCGGAGACCTTTGATCCGCCGACAACAGAGATAAAAGGACGGACAGGACGTTTGACAAGCTCACCAAAGAACTTGATCTCTTTTTGAAGCAGAAACCCTGCTGCCTTGTGTTCCGTATCAAAATGATGTGTGATCCCTTCAACGGAAGCATGGGCACGGTGGCTTACACCGAAGGCATCGTTTATATAAAAATCTGCCATATCCGCAAGAGCTTTGGATAACGTCTCACTGTTCTTCTCTTCACCCTTTTCAAAACGGAGGTTCTCTAGCAGCAGGACATCGCAGCATTTCATATCGGCAACTTTTTTTAGCGCATCTTCTCCAACAACATCTTTAGCCAAAGTAACATCACGCTGCAAGAGCTGGTGCAATCGTCTTTGAACCGGTGCCAATGAATATTTCTCAGAAGACTCACCCTTGGGACGGCCGAGATGCGAAGCAAGGATAATCGCACAATCTTGATCCAAACAGTAATTAATGGTAGCGATCGCCGAACGGATACGTCTGTCATCCGTGATATTGCCATACTCATCCATAGGTACGTTAAAGTCACAGCGGATAAAAACTTTTTTACCCTTGAAGTCCAAATCTTTGATCGAATGAAGTTGCATTAATTTCCTTACTTAAATGTATTGATTATTAGATTATTTAGAGATATGGATCGCCATATCGACGAGACGTGAAGAGTAACCCCACTCATTGTCGTACCATGAAAGTACTTTTACAAGGTTGTTGTCAATGACCTGGATTGTATCCATTGCCACGACTGTACTTAGGCTCTCACCCACAAAGTCTTGAGATACACGGTACTCTTCATCAACACCCAAAATACCTTTGTGAGAACCTTCGCTTGCTTCCTTAAAAGCAGCCTGCACCATTTCCACCGTCACATCTTTGTTCAGCGTGACCGTAAGGTCGACCATAGATACGTCCGGTGTCGGTACTCTTATCGCTTGACCGTTTAGTTTTCCCGCAAGGTTCGGAAGAACTTTTGAGATCGCCTTGGCTGCACCCGTTGTTGTCGGGACCAGATTCGTCGCACCCGAACGCCCTTTACGAGGTTCTTTTTTATGTTTTCCATCCAAGATAGGCTGTGATGACGTATAGGAGTGGATCGTCGTCATCAGGCCGTTTTTGATACCAAAGGCATCGTCAAGTACTTTTGCCAAAGGCGCCAAGCCGTTCGTCGTACATGAAGCGTTCGAGACGATTGCCTGCCCTGCATAGGTCTCTTCATTTGCACCGATAACAAAGGTAGGGGTATCATCTTTAGCCGGTGCAGAGAAAAGCACCTTTTTAATACCGTTGTCTAAATAGGCTTGTACACTCTCTTGCGTCAAAAAAGCTCCCGTACACTCAAGGACCATCTCCGCACCTGTTCCTGAGAAGTCCAGCTTAGCAGGGTCGCGCTCAGCTAAGATCTTGGCACGTTCATTTGCTATGCAAAGGTAACCGTCTTCGACTTTCACATCATTTCGCGTGCCATGCACGGAATCATATTTCAAATTATACGCGATCATATCGTGTGAACCGCTTGCATTAACCGCTACCAGTTCAATATCATCTCTGTCTGCGATAATGCGTGCCACACAACGACCAATACGTCCCAATCCGTTAATTGCAATCTTTAATGCCATAAAATATCCTATGAGTTATACAAAAAATGTGGCGCGATTATACCAATTTTTAGTTATAATTCGTATTAAAACTGAGTGAATGTATTTAACATACGGGTCAGTTCGATGGTGAAGATGAAAAAAGCAATCTTTGGCGGAAGCTTTGATCCCCCGCATATTGGTCACTTGGCGATTATTATGCAGGCCTTGTCGTCACTTGAGATCGATGAACTGATAGTCGTACCCGCTTTTTTAAATCCGTTTAAATCGAAATCCTATGCACCGGCAGCATTAAGGCTGAAATGGCTTAGGGTCATGACAGAAAAACTGCCAAAAGTGAAGGTCAGCTCATTTGAGACAGATCAGAACAGGGCCGTTGCGAGTATAGAGACAGTACGCCATTTCAAAGACGAAGATGATAAGATCTATTTTATCATCGGTGCCGACAATCTCGCAAGCCTAAGAGAATGGAACAGCTTTGAAGCCTTGGATGAGATGGTGACCTGGGTCGTAGCGACACGTGATAACATCGAGATACCTAAGCAGTATCTTACACTCAAGGTCGATCATGACATCTCTGCAACGCAGTTGCGAGAACAGGTGCAAGAAGCCTATCTTGACAAGAACATCGCCCAAGAGATCATCACCTACTATAAGGACATCTCCTTAAAAAAGTGAACAACGCCCTTAGGGTAAAAGTAAAAACACAAGGAAACAACCAATGGATAAACGTATAGAAAAAATTTCAGCGATCTTAGATACAAACAAAGCGGAAAACATCGAGGTCTTTGACCTTAAAGATAAAGACTATTTTGTCGATCAGGTCGTCATCGCTTCCTCTTTGAACTCACGTCACACAGAAGCGCTTCTAAACTATCTGAAGAATGGTCTTAAACCTGAAGAACAATTTTTAAGTATAGATATCAGTGATGAATGGATCGTAGCCGACTTGGGAGATATTTTGATCCATATTATGACACCGGAATACCGTGCGAAATACAATATGGAAGAATTTTTAGGTGAGATAGCTGCACATAAAGCAGACTAAGAAAACATATCAATAAAATGTAAAAGCCAGTTAGAAAGCTTGGTATTTTTATTGATTTAAGCCGGCGGCTATACGCAAGCGTATAAAGCCTTTGTTTTACCCCAAGGGCATTTCTTCATTGCACTCAGGGCACGTTTGGGTTAACGAGAAGCAGTTCTCGTTAACTTGTCCAAACTCACATTTTATCCTTCGCAGTGATCCCCAACAGAGAAAGTCCTGTTTTAATAGACAAGGCAACAACCAAAAACAACTTTAAGGTCTTCGCTTCATCTTCCGTGCCTATTACTTTATGGTCATAATAGTACTTGTGATAGGTTGAAGCCAGACCTTTTAGATAGTCTGTCAGTTTTTGGACCTGGCGTGAGTTGAAAGCATCCTCAACGACCTCATTCAGCAGCATCGCTTCAAAAAGAAGATTATCTGCATCATACCCGAGCCCTTTGAGTGAAGCGGCCATGATCTGCTCATGTGTCAGTTCTGATTTAGAAAGCAGAGTCTGAATACGTGCATTCGCATAGTTGACATAAAAGACAGGATTTGAACTGTCCGTCTTTTTAAGATCCTCTAGATCAAATTCCAAAGCCGTGTCAGATTTTTTAGAAGCAAACATAAAACGCAGTGCGTCTGATCCGATCTCTTCGACAATATCGTTCATACCGATAACCGTACCTGCACGTTTGCTCATCTTATACGGTTCACCGTCTTTAAGCAGTGAGACCATCTGTGTCAGTTGGATATCCAGCTTGTTGTCATCATGCCCCAAGAAGTTTGCGGAAGCTTTTACACGGGCGATATACCCATGGTGATCTGCTCCCCAGATATTGATATACTCATCGTACTGACGTTCAAACTTCTGATTATGATAGATGATGTCACCTGCAAGATACGTTGGTCTGCCGTCTTCACGAACAACCACTCTGTCTTTCTCATCACCCTTAAGTGATGACTGAAGCCACTGTTTGCCGTCTATGTCAGTCACACCGCCGCTTGCTTTGAGCTTGTCCATGAC
>JBFEYG010000194.1:0-4553 GCA_041562275.1 Sulfurimonadaceae bacterium
AGAGAAAAATGATATAACGCTCATAAAACATCTTCTGAGTATTTTAGAGTCGCAAAGCATAGATTACACTGCATTCTTTAGGGTATTGAGCCACTATAACGGGGATAAAACATCGCTGTTAGAACTCTCATCTTCACAAACACTTCTATCTGAGTGGCTGGCTGATTACGACAAGCGTTTAGCACTGGAACCGTCTGAAGATAGGAATTCAAAGATGCTTCGTACAAATCCAAAATATGTACTGAAGAACTACATCTTGCAAGAAGCGATAGAACATGCGGAAAAAGGTGATAACTCCTTGGTCAATAAGCTCTTGATACTTGCGCAAAACCCCTATGATGAGCATCCACAATATGAACGATATGCACAGGCGACACCTTCAAGCTATCAAAATTTAAAACTATCGTGTTCATCATAATATTATTCAATATGAGTAATGCTATTTTTGGATCACCCTGAAACCTCTTCTTTCTAAGAGGTCGACAATACCTTCTTCACCGATCACGTGTCCCGACCCGACAACAACAAAATAATCCTTTTTCGTCTTTAAGAACTGCACGATCTTGTCTGTCATCGTATGATTTCTCTTGGTGATAAGATCCGAATAGACCTCTTTTAAACCCGGATCTGTCTCAATGGGCATGTTCATGATCTTGTCAAAAACTTCAGAATCACCTTCTCTCCATCCCTGAAACATCTCATCAAGCATAGGTTCTAATTCATGCATGGACTCCAGGGTATACAACAAAAGTTTGTCCTGAAATGCTTTATCATCCTTAGACAAAAGAGCCATCTGCTCTTCTGCCGTCTCCAATTCGAGTACAGGCTTTGCCTCTGATCGCGCCTTGTCTAAAAAATGTTTATCAATTCCCAATTCAGGTGAATAACCCAATCGGATCATCTCCGTGATACTAAGCTGAAGCATTACTACCCATGGTCTCATCTGCTCCAAGCTTTCTAAAGGGATACCTGTCTTCTTTGTATACTCTTTCAGATTCATATATGTCTGGGCCGAGAGTTCTGATCTGAGGCTTTTACCCCGAGGATACAGCCCAGAACGTATCATCGTGTTTTGCATGCTAGAAACGGATTCTTGAGAAGATGGATCGACTTCGACTACGAGTACCTGGCTCTTCTCATACGCCTTAATGATCTCACTATCAAGAGGATACAGTTCAGGTTTAGCCAGATGAATAGAACCCAAAATATACACCGTGCCATTTTCAGAACTTACTTCATAAAGTAGACTTTTTGCTTCAAGTGAAAATGTGAAAATAAAAAAAAGGGAAAAAATGTAACTATATGTTTTAGACATAATAAGCCTTCAAAGTGCTTTGTATGGGAATGTGTTTTTTTGTGTCAAAAGTGTAACAGAAAAAAGTAAAATTCTTTTATGATTTAAAGATTAAACAGGTCATGCGAATGTATAATTTTTCAACAAATGGCGAAGAAGAATATCGCTAAGAACAATACAACGGAAGACAGTCATAATGGATAGAAAAAAGATCTACAATCCCGAATCCCAAGAACATGTAAATGACCGTAAGATATTTGGTGGGAATCCTACAGGTATATTTGAATTAAATAATATCAAATACCAATGGGCATACAATCTATGGGAGATGATGCTTAATAACACATGGTTTCCAAAAGAAGTCGATATGACGCGTGATGCTCTTGATTATAAGACACTTACCGACACCGAGAAAAGAGCCTATGACAAAGCATTGGCACAGCTGATCTTTATGGACTCACTCCAGACCAACAATCTTATCGATAATGTCAACCCCTATGTGACTTCACCGGAGATCAACCTTATCCTGGTCCGCCAGTCTTTCGAAGAGGCGCTTCACTCACAGTCATATGCCGTTATGGTCGACTCGATCTCTCAAAACTCTGATGAGATCTATAACCTTTGGCGTTCAGATATGAAACTAAAGCACAAGAACGATGCCATCGCTAATGTATTTTTTGAGCTTACAAGAAATCCGACGGAGACTAACTTCCTCAAAGCATGTTTTGCAAATCAGATCCTTGAGGGTATCTACTTTTATAGCGGCTTTGCTTATATCTACACCCTTGCTCGTGCAGGTAAGATGTTGGGTTCTGCTCAAATGATCCGCTTTATTCAGCGCGATGAAGTCACCCACCTGACACTTTTTCAAAACATCATCAACACATTGAAGCGTGAACGTCCGGATCTTTTCACAGATCAGCTCAAAGACGAAGTCTATGCGATGTTTGAAAGTGCTGTGGAGCTTGAGGTACAATGGGGACAATATATCACACAAGGACAGATCCTTGGTCTGACTGACAACATCCTTGAGCAGTACATCAAATACCTCGCCGATACAAGACTCTCCGCTGTCGGATTCGAAAAACTTTACAATGTTGAACACCCTGTCAAGTGGGTGGATGACTTCGCTAGGTTTAACGATCAAAAGACAAACTTCTTCGAAGGAACCGTAGCCAACTACTCTAAAGGTTCTTTAGACTTCGACGACTTCTAGGGATAAGAGTTTAACTCTCATCCTTGTGACTTAGCATGCAAAAACGACCTCTGTGCACCCTTCAGTTTGAATCTACTGACAATTATGAAGAAAACCTAAAAACACTTACCGATCTAATCGAAAAGACACCTGAGAACAGTATCGTCCTGGCACCCGAAGTATGCTTGACAGACTTTGACTATGCACACTTTGAAACGGCATCTGACTTTTCCTCAAAGGCGATCGATTCTCTTCTGCCCCTTAGCAAAAACCGTATTATCACCCTCACCCTCATCGAACAAGATACGGATGGAAACTTTTTTAACGTGGCCAAGGTCCTGCACAAAGAAAAGATCGTTCACCAACAATGCAAGAACAAACTCTTCAAACTGGGCGATGAACATAAGTATTTTTCTGCAGGCAAAGATGAACGACTCTCTCTATTTGAGATCGAGGGTGTCAAGTTCGGTGTTTTAATCTGTTTTGAGTTGCGTTTTAAACAATATTGGCAAGATCTCGAAGGCGCAGATATCATCCTTGTCCCTTCAAGATGGGGAAAGATCCGTACTGAGAACTTCAAAGTCCTGACCGAGGCACTTGCTGTGATGAATCAATGCTATGTCTTAGCCGCGGATGCATCAAACGAAGACTGTACATCGATGAGTGGAATCATCTCTCCCTTTGGTAAAGCCATTCGCAATGGGAATGCTCTTTGCTTATTAAGTACATATGATAAACAAGAGATTCGTCGCATGCGTAGATATCTCGATGTAGGGATATGATGCAAGAACGAATGACCGCTATAAAAAACGCAAGATTGGCCGAAGATATAGATGCTAAGTTCGCCCTTAGTGACGCTGTCAAAAAAGCTATCGCCCTGACCAATAGAGAAGCCTTTGTCCCAGCAGGTTTCCGTCACAATGCCTACAAACTTGATGCCTTGCCGATCGGTGCCAACCAATGGATATCTTCTCCTCTGACGGTTGCAAAAATGAGTGAATACCTCTACCCTCAAGGTGCCGACTCCGTCCTTGAAATAGGGTGCGGGAGCGGTTATCAAGCAGCTGTTCTGGCAAAACTATTCCGCCGTGTCTTCACGATTGAACGCATTGAACCTCTGATGATCGAGGCCAAACAACGATTCAGGTCTTTAAACATATCAAACATCCATACACGCACAGATGACGGACAGGGAGGATGGGTACAGTACGCTCCCTACGACCGTATCCTTTTCTCAGCATCTGCGACACATATCCCTCAAAAACTTATCGACCAGCTTGCCCCTGATGGGATTATCGTAGCCCCAATGGAAAAGAACGGAAAACAGGTCATCACCCGATTTACAAAGTCAGGAAGCTCGCTGCAGGCTGAAGAGCTGGAAGAGTGTGAGTTTGTTCCCGTACTAAACGGAGTGCAGAAATAATGGAAAAAGAGATCGGACAGATCTGGGATGAGAAGTTTTCCAGAGAAGGATACTTTTACGGATTTGAGCCCAATGTCTTTATCGCATCAAAAACTGATCTGATTGTTCCGAAAGGAACTGTGCTGTGTCTGGGTGAAGGCGAAGGAAGAAACGCGACCTATCTAGCCTCGAAGGGCTATGATGTCACGGCCATCGATGCTTCTCCTATTGGTATGAGCAAAGCGCTTATACTAGCAGACAAAAAGGGCGTAAGCTTTAAGGCTCAGCTACTTGACCTTGAGTTGTGGAAACCGGAAGAGACCTATGATGCGATCGTCACGTCCTATCTTCATCTTGAAGAGCCTCTTCGCACGGAAGTCTTTCAAAAAGCGATAAAAGCATTGAATCAAAACGGTTATTTCATTGGTGAGTTCTTCTCGATCAACCAACTGCCAAGAGAGAGCGGAGGTCCAAAAAAACCTTCTCTTCTTTATACACTGGCTTCACTCGAATCCATATTTACGATGGAAGGTGCACAGATCGTCTATTTGGAAGAGTGTGATGTATTGTTGGATGAAGGAAAAGGTCACCAAGGTGATGCCCTTGTTATTCGTGTTATCGTCAAAAAAGTATGAGCAAACATTTCGAACATCGCTTTAAAG
>JBFEYG010000195.1:0-4550 GCA_041562275.1 Sulfurimonadaceae bacterium
ACTATCGTCGGATGTAAGATGCTTCGTATCTGTCATGTCAACCGATGTTCTGTCGGTATTGCGACACAAAACGAGAAGCTTCGCGGTGAGCATTACAAAGGGAAGGTCGAGCATGTTATTAATTACTTTACCCTTCTTGCTGAAGATATCCGTGCTATCTTAGCGAGCATGGGATATAGATCTATGGAAGAGATCATCGGACGTTCAGATTTGCTAAAGGCAGCGGATAATGAGTTTGCGAAGAAATTTGATTTCTCTGAAGTCCTCTACCATTGTGACGGTGTCGATACTTGTCAGGTCGCATCAAACGATCCGTTTGATCCGAATGATTTTGAAAAAGATGTCCTTAAAGAAGTGATGAACACGATCAAGCATCCTGAACAGCGCGTGACCGTTAAGCGTGACATCTGTAACCTTAACCGTAGTTTCGGTGCGCGTGTCTCAGGTGAGATCGCTCAGTATTACGGAGATGTCGGATTGGCAAGCGATACGATCAATATCAAGCTTACAGGTACGGCAGGGCAGTCATTGGGTGCTTTCTTGATCCATGGTGTCTCTTTGTATCTTAACGGCGTGGCAAATGATTATATTGGTAAGGGAATGCTTGGCGGCAAGATCATTATCACACCTAAAAGACAAGGTCCTTCGTTTGCTGCAGCGGGTAATACCTGTCTGTACGGAGCAACGGGTGGAAAGCTTTTTGTCTCAGGTTCGGCCGGTGAGCGTTTTGCAGTGCGTAACTCAGGTGCCTTGGCTGTCGTCGAAGGTACCGGAGACAATGCGTGTGAATATATGACGGGCGGTATTGTCATTATCCTTGGCAAGACGGGTAATAACTTCGGTGCGGGTATGACAGGCGGTATAGCATTTGTCTATGATGAAAACCATGAGTTTGGAGAGCATATCAACCGTGAGCTGATCGAGTTGGAACGTATTGATACAGATGCGGGCGATGAAGCACGCCACTTCCTTAAAAAACTTATAAAAGAGTATTACGACGAGACAGGCAGTGAAAGAGCCAAAGATATCCTGGATAACTTCCGTACGGATATCAGAGACTTCTGGCTGGTCCGTCCGAAAAACATGACAACACTTCCATTAAACCTAGAGAAAGGAGATTAAGATGATCGATTTTATTAATACGCCAAGACTAGAGCCTGAAAAACGCCTTGTTGTTGAACGTGTAAAAGACTTTGGCGAGATCTATGAATTTTTTACGACAAAAGAAGCTGCGTCCCAAAGTGTCCGCTGTATTCAGTGTGGTGACCCGTATTGTCTGAACAAGTGTCCTTTGCATAATTATATTCCTCAATGGCTCAAGGCGATAGCGGAAAAAGATTTGGAGTTTGCTTTTAGACTTTCCAATGAACCTTCTCCTTTTCCTGAAGTCATGGGACGTATATGCCCGCATGATAGACTCTGTGAAGGCGACTGTACACTCAATGACGGTCATGGTGCAATCACTATTGGTTCGATCGAGACCTTTATCAATGAAGAAGGTTTCAAGCAGGGTCTTAAACCAGAGTTCCCGGGTGTCACATCTGATAAAAAAGTCGCTGTTATCGGTTCAGGACCTGCCGGTCTTTCGGTAGCGACTTATCTTCTGCGTGCAGGTATCGGTGTGGATATGTATGAGAAAGCAGACCGTGCCGGAGGTCTTTTGACTTATGGTATCCCGGGTTTCAAACTGGATAAAAAAGTGGTAGAACGCCGCGTAAAAGGTCTTATTGAAGCCGGTCTTAATCTGCAGCTTAACTGTGAAGTCGGCAAAGACATCAGTTTTGATGATCTGGTCGACTCGCATGATGCGATATTTATCGGTATCGGTGCGACCAAGGCAAAAACGGCCGGTCTTGAAAACGAGAATGCGAAGGGTGTGTTTGCGGCTATGCAGTACCTGACAGGAATTCAATCGAAGAACTTTGGCGAGAGTTACAACAAAGAACTGGATGTCAAAGATCAGAATGTCGTTGTTATCGGAGGGGGTGATACCGCTATGGACTGTGTTCGTACAGCCAAGCGTGAGGGTGCACGTTCAGTGACCTGTCTATACCGCCGTGACGCACATAACATGCCGGGATCTCAAAAAGAGTACAAGAATGCCAAAGAAGAGGGTGTTGACTTCACTTTTTATGCTGCTCCGAAGCAGATACTTACGGATGAAAACGGAAAAGTCGTCGGTATCGAGATGATCAAGACGGCGCTTGGCCAAAAAGATGCAAGTGGCCGTGCCCGTATTGAAGAGGTTAAAGGCAGTGAGTTCAAAGTAAGTGCAGACGTGATCATCATGTCGCTCGGTTTTGATCCGGTTGTTCCTTCTTATCTTGCGGCAAATGGTATTGAGACAAACGACTGGGGCGGGATCATTCTTAATGACAAGTTTGAGACGACGACTTCAGGCATCTTTGCCGGTGGAGATTGTTACCGCGGTGCTGACCTCGTTGTAAGAGCGGCTTTCGACGGCCGTGAGGCTGCCCGGGCAATTGCAAAGTCTTTTCATTAAGATGAGAGATATCTGATGCAGGCTTTCATCCGAGAGACGATCAAGGCCTGTGAAGAGATCGTAGAGATGCTTGAGGTCACTACAGATCCCGAAGCGTTCAAAGCTCAGAAAATCGGTGCAGGCGGTGATGAAAGTGTCGGTCTCGACTTGATGGCGGAAGATATCTTCGTCAAACGTCTGCAGCGTTTCGGTCAGATCAACTCTGAAGAGAGCGGTATCATCGGGGAAGGTGAGGCTCAGATCATTCTTGATCCTATAGACGGAAGTGATAATATGCTTACACGTTTTCCCTACTATGGGGCCTCTATAGCGTATATGAAAGATGGCCTTCCGGTAATAGGTATTGTCTGCAACTTTGCCAACGGTGACATCTTTATCAAAGACAGCAAACAGTTCCTTCAGGGAAAACTGTACAGTGCCGATTTCAAACCAGTAGAAAAACACCATACTTCAAAGATCGGAATTTTTGAAAAAGCAGCGCTATATCCCGAAATAACCTATGAATTGATTCAAAACAGGTTTAAGTACAGAGCGCCGGGAGCCGTTGCTCTGTCATTGGCCTATGCGCATTATGCAAATTATATGGTTTTTTTAGGTAAAATGCGTAATTATGATCTGGAAGCGGGTCTTTTTATGTGTGAAGATTTGCATATGTATAAAGACGACATGCGCATCATCATCTCCAAAGACAAGCAGGTCTTTGAACAGGTAAAAAAGATAATCTTAAAATAAATTAACCATTTTGAAGGAAGTCCACAATGAGTCTATTCGATTTTTTAAGTTCTAAGCCAAGCAAGCCTCAACCGACCAAAAGCGAAGCACCTTCGCATTGGATTAAGTGTCAGTCTTGTCAAGCGCTGATGTATTATAAAGAGATCGAGAAGCAGCATTATGTCTGTCCTAAGTGTGGGTTTCACCTGCGTATCGGCGTAAAAGAACGCATCTCTTTGTTATGCGATGAAGGCTCTTTTGTCGAGATGGATGCAAGCCTTCGTCCTGTCGATCCCCTGAAGTTTGTTGATAAGACATCCTACAAAAAACGTATAGAAGAAGCTGAAGCCAAAACGGGCAGGACTTCTTCGGTTGTAAGCGGTGAATGTACGATCAACGGAATAAGCACACAGCTTGTCATCTTTGACTTCTCGTTTATGGGTGGGTCATTGGGCTCTGTTGAAGGTGAGAAGATCGTTCGTGCGGTCAATCGTGCTATGGAGAAAAAAGAAGGTGTGATCATCGTCTCTGCTTCCGGCGGAGCTCGTATGCAGGAGAGCTCCTTCTCACTTATGCAGATGTCCAAGACTTCTGCAGCTTTGGCAAAACTGGCTAAGGCAAATCTGCCGTATATCTCAGTCTTGACAGATCCTACAATGGGAGGCGTATCCGCTTCCTTTGCAACACTTGGCGACATCATCATCGCGGAACCGGGTGCGTTGATCGGCTTTGCGGGACAGCGTGTTATCAAGCAGACTATCGGTTCTGACCTGCCCGAAGGTTTTCAGCGTGCTGAGTTCTTGCTTGACCATGGGGCCGTTGACATGGTTGTCAACCGTAATGAGATGAAGAAAACGATCTCTGATTTACTGTGTATGCTTCAAGATAAAGCTATCCAAGCCAATTAATGCAACTTTATGCTCTGTGCGATCACGACACTCTGTCTGAACGCAAACTCTCTTTAAAAGAGTTTGCTCTTCTTGCCAAAAAAAATCAAGCCGAAATTATTCAGTACCGCAACAAAAACGGCAGTATGGAAGAGATCAAAAAGAATCTCATCGAACTAAGGTCCTTATGGGATGGTTTCTTGATCGTCAACGACAAGTATGAACTAATCCCATTTTGTGACGGTGTCCATATGGGACAGGAAGATCTGAGTCAGATCGATCCCGACATCGTCAAAGCAACGAAGATCATCCGAAAAGTGATCGGTTCGGACAAATTGCTTGGCATATCCACGCACAATCAAGAAGAGATAGAACTGGCTAACAAGATGGATCTCAACTATATAGGACTTGGCGCTTATAAACAGACTTCAACAAAAGATGTTACAAAT
>JBFEYG010000196.1:0-4482 GCA_041562275.1 Sulfurimonadaceae bacterium
GCCGCAGAACAGCTTGAAGGAATGTTTGACGAGGTCGAACTGATCAACATGGAAGAAGACTATGACGACCTTGAACAGTTTGACGAATTTGATGTCCTGCTCATAGGCTGTTCTACCTGGGGGCAGGGTGATCACCAGCGTGACTGGGTCGACCCTCTTTTTGAGATGGAAAACGAAGAGCCTGACTTCTCGGGTAAAAAAGTGGCCTTTTTCGGTGCCGGCGATCAGGAGAGTCACGGAGAAGAGTTTGTCTCTGCTCTGGCAAAGATGAAGACCGTCTTCAGCAAGCTTGGTGCGGACACGGAGTACGGCTACTGGCCGACGGACGGATACACTTACAAGGCTTCTCTGGCGGAAAAAGAGGGGAAGTTCTTTGGTCTTGCCATCGATGATGTCAACCAGAAAGAGCTGACAGAAGACCGCATCAGGAACTGGGCAGTTCAGGTCAAGACAGAGATGGGACTATAAACACTACAAAATTGTAGTGTTTTGTCTTGAAACAGTTAGAAGCGTAATTGCATAAATCAACGTAAAGGAAGACAGATGGGTACTATAGAAGAGTTTGAGACATTGACGGATACGGAAGAGTTCTTTGACTTTTTTGATCTGGATTATGACGAGCGCCTTGTGTATGTCAAGCGTTTTCACATCATGAAAAAATTTGGAGAGATGATCGACAAGGCAAAAGAGAAAGGGCTTAAAGACCAGGAACTTCTTGACTTCTATCAGTTTGCCCTGATCTCCGTCTATAAAAACTTTGAGAACGGATACGCGCCTTCAGCAGCAGATGTCTGGGCGATGTATGACAACCCGAGTGCCTGTGGGACCTGTTCCACTTCAACAGAATGTAGCGACGTAGAGGAGGTGACAAATGGAACTCACGCATGCACAAGCCAGCCAAGTATCAGCTTCAACTAAAGACGAGATACTTCCGGTCTTTCGTATCGGACAGCGGGTCAGACTGCTGAAAAACATCCGTAATGACGGTACCAATCCCTTTGTGGAAAAAGATGCGATCCTGGTAAGACCGGGTGCAGAAGGGTACGTCAAGGTGATCGGTGATTTCTTACAGGTGATCCGTATCTATGAGGTGCACTTTATCGACGAGGGAGCGACCTTCGGATGCAGGGAAGCAGAACTGGTCGCTATAGAAGAGCATGACGGTTATGACGAGGTTGAAGAAGAGTTACGATGGCTGAGAGAACACAGAGCCGAACGTGCGGCTGAAAAAGAAGCCGCTCAATCTCAAAAAGAAGGAGAATAGCCTCTTTTTGGGGATTGAAAATGATCTTAAGAGCCATAACTCTTAAGACGAAGGAGAACTTATGGTAAATGCCATTTTTTGTGGTTTTGGTGAAGATACGGACAAGCGCGTTATTGCTCGCAACGGTGATGTGCTTCTGCGTTCTGCCGAAAGTAACGGGATCAAGATTCCTACGGATTGTAAAGACGGGACATGCGGCAGCTGTGCGGTCAAGATCGAAGACCTGAGTGTCAGCGAGACGATGGACCCGAGTGAAGAGGACTACAATGCCAATGCACAGGCAGTGTATATGGAAGACAAAGAACTTGACACCTTAGTCGAGATGTCTGCTATTACAAAAAAAGAGGCAGAAGTCGCTCAGCAGTTCAACCGCCAGACACCGGTTCGTCTTGCCTGCCAGTGTATTATTAAAAGTGACATTTTAATAAAACCATTTGATTAGAAAAGGAATACTATGACAACACGCGTTGAGATTATGAATGATTTTTTGGCCTTGAACGTCAAACCGGGTAAGACTATTCAAGATATCGTGGAAGCTTCGGGAAGTGCGCTTCCTTTTGGCTGCCGCGACGGTGAATGCGGTACCTGTGTAGTGATGATCGAGTCCGGGATGGAGTTTTTAAGCCCCGTGACCGAAAAAGAAGTGACCGTGATGAAGATGCTTAATGAATCAAGCCCTAAAGCTCGTCTCTCTTGCCAGATGAAGATCGTTGAACCAAACGGACTGGTACGCCTTAAGTACTAGCTTCAAAATATCCTGTCTTGTGCAGGATATCCTCTTATACGACATTTTTGTCGTCCTCAAATCTATTTCTAGAACATTTTATGCATAAAGGGTAAAAAAGCATCACGGTTTTGCTTTTGAAATGTGAAAATAATCTATAATAATATAGGGTTTATACCCGAAAAGAAGACAATAACATGAAACAGGCTTTTAACCTAAAACAGAAACAGCTGCCTCGGCTTTCGATGCAGACCTGGCTGCCATTATTACAATGCTCTTTAAGCGATCTGGACAAACATATACAGGTCATTACCAACGAGAACCCATGTCTGGAGGTCGCTTCAGGATTCGAGATATCCGAGAGCTCTTCGAAACAGTCGCACTCTGCGTACATGGAGTACCAAAACCACGTCTCCAACACCTCCAGTGATGAGATAGAGTGGATGAGTGTCTCTTCTCAGTCCTTGTATGAGGTGCTTGACGACCAGATAACCGCGCCGCTTTTTCCGACGCCCATCTCGCAAAAGATCGCCAGACAGATCATCTTCTACATCAGTGATGAAGGCTACTTCGAAGGCGATATCAAAGAGGTGGCAAAACAGTGCGAGACGACGGTCTATGAGGTCGAGCGCGTACGTCAGCGTTTCGCCTATCTTGAACCGTCGGGAGTCGGCGCGGTCGACTACAAAGAGTCGTTTCTCTTTCAGCTCAATGATGTCGAGGTGGATGATGAGCTCAGTATACTTCTTGGTGCGCTGATCGTACAGTTTGAGCACATCGACAAGTTCTTGAAGCATCCGCGCATCCATGATGCCAAAGAGGTCATACAGCACATGCGAAACCCGCCGGCTCTGGCCTACATGGAGTCGGAGACGCAGATCCTGCCGGATATGTTCATCGAGTTCAAAGAGGATGAGTTCAAGATCCGTATCAACCACAGTTTCTATCCCGATCTGAGCGTGAATATGATCGACAAGTATGATAACTTCGCCAAGCAGAAGTTCAAAGAGGCGCGTGAACTGGTGAAGCTGCTTGATCTGCGAAAAGCGACACTTTACAACGTCGCAATCGTGCTTATCGAAAAACAGTATACCTTCTTCATGGGCGGCGAGCTCAAGCCGCTTAAGCTCCAGGACGTAGCCGATGTTCTGGGGTTTAACGAGTCCACCATCTCACGGGCCATCAGCGAGAAGTATCTGGAGTGCGAGCAGGGCGTCTTTGCCTTCAAGGACTTCTTCTCCAACGCCATCGGCGAGACCTCGACCTCGGAGATCAAGCACTTTATGCAGCGTATCGTCGACAGTGAGGATAAGGAAAAGCCTTACAGCGACAAGATCCTGCACGAGAAGATCGAAGAGCGCTTCAAGGTACAGATGGTACGCCGCTCTATAGCCAAATACCGACAGGAACTTGACATCCCGTCTTTTAAAGAACGCAAGTTCTTGTATAAACTGGCGAGTATTTAGCAGAAGGTCAGTTTAGACACTGTCAAGACCACTGCGCTTTGTGGTGCGGAGCCAGACAGTGAGTAAGTGCATCTCTGTACCAATAAGTCGCTATAGCCTACAGTCAGAAAACCAGATTAGATTTACTTAATTTTGTTTAGCTACAATCGTCTTTCAAAAAAATAGAGGACTATGAATTGACAACGTTTCCACTTGAAAATGTAAAAAGATTAAGGAAAGAGCTCGCAACGCATCCCGTTTATGCCGCGGTGACAGATATGAACGATCTGACAGTGTTTATGCAGCACCATATCTACTCGGTTTGGGACTTTATGTCGTTAGTAAAATATTTACAAAATAAGATAGCACCGGCACAGGCACCCTGGCTGCCGTTCGGCGATGCCCATGTACAGCGTTTTATTAACGACATCGTCCTTGAAGAAGAGTCGGATGAAGGCATTCCTCTTGAAGACGGAACACCGACCTATACCAGCCATTTTAATCTTTATGCACAAGCGATGGAGGAGGTCGAAGAGGGAAGCAGTCAGCTGATCAGAGCGTTTGTCTCCAAAGTCGCATCTGACTCTTTAAAGGTAGCAAGAGCGACGACTCCGATACCTTCCGCAGCGGAAGCGTTTATGGAAACGACATTCAGCTTTATCGACAGTGATAAACCTCATGTCATCGCTGCAGCCTTTGCTTTGGGAAGAGAACACATCATCCCGGAGATGTTCCGTGCGCTTCTTGAGAAGATGAATATCTCACGCGAAGAAGCGGGTGTTTTTCATTACTATTTGGACCGTCATATCGAACTTGACGGAGACCATCACGGTCCAATGTCGATGCGGATGCTGGAACTGCTGTGTGAAGATGATCAGACTAAAATAGCAGAAGCGGAAGAAGCTGCACTGCTTGCGATAAAAGCCCGCATCGAATTCTGGGACGGTGTCCTATTGGCTATCGAAGAGAGCAAAATGGCAGCATAAACGGCCGAGTGGTAGCGAGGTCCGAGCCCGCGATTTTTGCGGGCGTGTTTGATGCGGTTGTTA
>JBFEYG010000197.1:0-4480 GCA_041562275.1 Sulfurimonadaceae bacterium
AATGCCTTTTTATACAGGTCTAAAGCCAAACTCTTTGATCATTATTAATACTGATCATGATGTTCTTACTGAAGACGATATTAAAGTTCTTGAAGACCTTAATACAACAGTTGTTCAATTTGATGCAACAGCCTTGGCAATGAAAATTGCAGGTACTGAACTTGCTACTAACATGGCAATGATGGGTATGCTTCTTGGTCTTACTAAACTTGTAACAACAGAAAACATCGAAGCAGCGGTAAAAGAGCGTTTCCTAGGAACTTCTTTCGTTTCTTCTGGTGGTACAGCAATGCTGGATTCTGCTATCGAGAAAAAGTTCAAGAAAAAAGAAGAACTACTTCAAAAGAATATGGATGTTATCAACGAAACTTTCAAGATGGCAGACTCTGTAGATATCACTGGATCTGAACTAATCGTCAGATTCAGCATATAAGGAAGGAAAGATATGTATTATGTAGCAAAAGTAAATGCAGACATGTGTGCTGAGTACAAGTGTAATACTTGTACACTATATTGTCCAGAAGCGAATACGCTAATGTTCGATAAAGAAAGAAATACATCATGGGTAGATGAAGATAGATGTAAAGGGTGTGCACTTTGTGTATACGTTTGTACTGATATGCTTGATCGTAACTGTATTACAATGGAAATGGCTGGTCACGAAGACTAGACTCTTCAAGATAGGGTCACCCACTCGGGTGACCTTGCCAAATGATGCCTTTTGACATCATGAAATAAAATCACCCCTCGCTTTTATATAATAGATTTTATACTCATATGCTATCAACTTGCATTGATTTCAAAAACATCACTTCTAATATTAAATAAGACTGTGCTATATAGAATATAACTTTAACTGTTTTATGACAAGTTAGTTTTAGACAATAATGCTAAAATTACACAATTAAAGCAAAAGGAATATTGTGAAAGTTACAATTGAAAAAATAGATGATATAAACTTTATTATAAGCGGAACAGTTGAAAATAGCGTGATTGAAAAGAAGGTTGCTAAGCTAAAAGAAGCTGCAGCTAAAGAGACAAAAAATGATGATTCCAACAATGAAAATATTGAACAAGATGCAGCAGGTCAAGTCTTCAAAGACTTCATAGACGCCGGTATCAAAGAAGGCAACCTGGATGTTGAAAATATTTTAGGTCAGCCGGGACTGAAAAAATATGAGCAACTCGAGGACTGCATATATTTTGAAGTAGAAATAGCTGTAAGCCCTGAGATAAATGTGGATATTGATTACAAAGATTTCGTACCAAGTTATACAAAACCTACTGCAAGTCCTGAAGCGGTAGAAGCTAAGCTCTTAGAATTTGCCAAAAAGCAGGCCCCATTTACGAAGCTTGAAAAGGCAAAACCTATTGAAAACGGAGATGTCGCTGTTATTGACTTTACAGGTTTTATTGATGATAAAGTCTTTGAAGGCGGCAGCGCTGATAAGTTTAAACTAAAAGTGGGTTCTAATCAATTTATTCCTGGATTCGAAGAACAGCTTGTTGGGATGGAGTACGGTGAAGTAAGAGATGTCATCGTAAGCTTTCCAAAAGACTACTCTGCAGAAGACCTGGCTGGAAAAGAAGCTAAGTTCGTCGTTACACTTCATGAGATCCAAGAGCAAAAAGCAGAGACAATCGATGACGCTTTTGCACAAAAAGTCTTAAACAACAATACAGCTACACTTGACACGCTCAAGAAACAATTTGCAGAACAGGTAACTGCAGAAGAACTGTCACAGATCTATATGAGTGAACTAAAGCCGCAAATTGTAAAGGCTTTACTGGAGAAGTTTGACTTCACCTTACCAAACAATATTGTAGAACAAGAAATAGATGCAAAAGTCCGTGAAAAGACAAGAGGGTTCAGTGAAGAGCAGCATAAGTCTTATATGGAAGACAAGGGTAAGTTTAAAGAGCTTAGGGAATCTGTACGTGACGAAGCAAGAAAAAGTATAAAGATGGCTCTTATCGTTGAAGCATTGGCTAAACGAGAGGGGATTGACGTACATGAACAAGAGGTGATTGCTGCACTGGGTTACCAGGCTACGATGACAGGTCAAGACCCGCAGGCATTAGTGCAGTACTACCAAGAGAACAATCTGATGACATCAGCGAAAATGGGACTCACAGAAGATAAACTTTTTGGTCATATGCTTGGGTTTCATAAAGCCTAGGTTGGCCTTGCAGACTTATGAGTAAGAGAGATGACCACTGGATCGAGAAAATCTGGAACTGGGCAGATGAAAACAAGATTTCTGATCTTGAGTGGATAGAGCATGACTCTTATTTGAGTGGTGGCTATTTTAGAGGATTGCCAAGAAATAAAGAGGCATTGCTCAACTTGACAGAACTCAATCTTCTGGGCAGTCAGCTTAGACAACTGCCTGCAGAGATAGGAAAGCTGACACATTTAAAAAAGCTCTACCTGTTGGGAAATCAGCTCACAGAACTACCGGCTGAAATAGGTCATCTTGTTGATCTGGAAGAACTTTATCTTGCAGGTAACCAGCTAAAAGAGTTACCAAGAGAGATAGGAGCCTTAGGCAGCTTGAGACTTCTGCTGCTTCAAGAAAATAGAATCACTGTATTGCCAAAAGAGATTGGGGAGCTACTAAATCTAAGGATTTTAGAACTTGGAAAAAACCAGCTTACCTCTCTACCAAAAGAGATAGGAAAACTGAGAGACTTAACGAAGCTTACCTTTTGGAAAAATCAGCTTACCTCTCTACCCAAAGAGATAACCAACCTCGTAAACTTGAAAGAGTTCGACGGCCTTTATAACAAGCTGGAATTAACACAAGATGATGTCCAATGGCTGGATCATCTAATGGCCAAAGAGTGTTCAGTTAATATATAAAACTGTTCATTACAAGCCCTCTCATTCAAAGACAGTATAAGTTTAGCTATACTCTCATGACCCATCAAAACTAGGAGACACTATGCCATACGATACCATTGACAGAGGTAAGATAGAAGAATTGGTACGTACGTTTTACGCCAGAGTACTTGAAGATGATATGCTGGCACCGTTTTTTATCAAGGCCTTAGGGAATGATCTTAAAAATGGAAAATGGCACGAACACTTGAATACCTTATATAACTTTTGGATGTTGATGATGACGGGCAAATCATCATATGGAGGCCATCCTTATCCGCCTCATGCATTTATAGGACCACTCAGTCGTGAAAACTTCGAGAGGTGGTTAGAGCTTTTCCGGCAAACGCTTGATGAGTTGTTTGTCCCGGAAATTTCTGAGAAATTTTATAAAAAAGCCGATGTATTAGCTGAGCAATTTATGGATAACCTTGGTATAAATGACGAAGACGATGATGACGATTATTAATAAAGGGTTTCGAGAACTTTTATGCGTAAAACAGTTCACCGTGAGTAGGTTTAAACACTAGGTTACTTTTGGCCTATGATGATAATGGATAGACTTAAGACAGGTAAATGCGAAGAGGCCTGGATAAAATATTCTTCGCAGAGATGATAAAGGAGATCAAATGAGTGAACAAGCGAGAATACTGGCAGAGATGCAAGCACTGGTCATGCGTATATTGCAATCGGGAGCTGCTACTGCGGAAGAAGGTGAGAAGCTTGACGAACTTGAAGCGTTGATGCTTCAGCAGAAGTGTTATCAAGAGATCGATCACGAAGAAATCGATTATCTTGGCGAAGAGATAGCAACACTGTTTTTTAATGATTCATATGAAGAAGCAATCGATAAGATGTGTACAAATGAGATCACACCTGATGATTTCTTTGGGTTTGTAAATTATCATTATGATGAAGACGAAGAAGACGCAATAGAAATATTTAAAGATACATTTATTGCGGATGTCGAGAAAAGCTATCAAGCAAAGTGCGAATCTAAATCCTAATAGGGATAAAGTTTATACCTTATCCCTATAAGAAAAGAGGGTGTTTATTGTGCACCGTATTGACGTGAATCAATCTCTTCCATAAACCGTTCCAAAGAAAAGGTTACCAGGTTTGCAAGATCTTGAGGGGTCTTTTCAAGATAACCGTGTGTTAAAGGCATGTGTTGCACATGCGGATCTGTCCCATTGGCGCTATAAGTAAACTGGACATACGGTCCTCCGGCTTCACCGCTGCCATCTGCACCTTCAGTTACCAAAACACCAGGAATGAAATAGTCAACGGTGACATCAGGGTTGACACCAACTT
Source organism: Sulfurimonadaceae bacterium (assembly GCA_041562275.1). GTDB lineage: Bacteria > Campylobacterota > Campylobacteria > Campylobacterales > Sulfurimonadaceae. The sequence continues at coordinate 4,196 of JBFEYG010000197.1, forward strand.
TATCGACGAGTTTTACAACTGCCTCTAATTTCTCTTTTTGTGCTGCTAACATAATATTTCTCCTTCAAGGGATATAACCATATCCCATATCTACAAAATCTATCTACATCTTTTTACACGTCGATAGAAAATGTAAGCAAATATACAATCACTTCAACTCTGTATTTTATCGTGATACGTGTTGATTGATCACAGGACTGATCATTATACTATAACAAGTCCTAGAGCCATTTTCCGTTTTTCTTTGTATGCTTTTCTATAAAAACCCTCCTCATATATCTTGTC
>JBFEYG010000198.1:0-4467 GCA_041562275.1 Sulfurimonadaceae bacterium
ATCTGCATGGGGTTTTGTGTCGATGCATGGGTCAGTTCATACATTGCTGCCAGTCCGTATAAGCCTTTTGTCGATATCCCTGCCATTATGCTGTGATCTTTTTATAGATAAAATAGATCTTGCACCCTATGCAATAGTTAAAGATCAGTTCTGTCACACTGCAAGAGATAAATATAACTGCCACGATATTTGCCAAATTGAACAAGCCTAAAGTATGCAAGGTGATCACAATCCACGAAAATATCAGAGCAAAATAGGCAGCGAGCCTTTTTGCTCCGGCATCCGTGTTGTGCGTTTGCGCACGGATCAATGCTTTGATCAGACTGCTCATCTGATTGACAGGGCTCAGCTTCTTGTTGATAAAAAGACGGATGATCAAGTCAATACCCAGGATATAGATAAAAAATATCTCAGAGGAAAAGAGATATGCCACAAGCATCGCGCTGATCGTCAAAGAATTAATACGTGTGATCGTTCCGTCTATCTGACGGTATGCTATGGGACATGCTGGTGCCATAGGTGTCCTTTTTGTAAATTATTGCAGGAAGTTTATCATAAAAAAAAATTATAGTCAAGTAAACTTATTTAATTAATCTATATTAAACTACTAAGGATTATCTGTTTTCAATGCTCCTAATGACATTCTCAACGTTCGTATCCATGGCAAAACATTGTTCCATATCACAAGCCAGATATCCTTTTACCTCAGAAGATTCCTTACGCACAAGAAAAGGGTAATCGATAGGCTTATCTTTGACTTCAAGCAGTTTTTCCTTGTTCGCTTTGAATGTGACATAACCTCTTTTGTTACGTAACAAGACCTGCATAGCACTTGGATAATGCGACGGATGCGCCTCTAACAAGGCACTTTTTGCAGTCAGACTCTTTTCTACGAGATAGAGGTATCTTCGTTCACCGCTAAGGGAGGCGAGTTTTAAAAGATTCAAAAGCATCTTGTTCATAGCGGCCTGATAATACTTGTCCTGCATATCCGCATGCACGCGAAAGGATTCATTTGCGTTCAAGTACCATGATCCCCCGTCATAAAACTTTGCAATCGCCTCATCACTCAGTTTCTGTGCCAGAAACAAATACTCAGTATTATAGTCGTGTTGATAACCTTCGATAAGCGCTGAGATCAAAAAGGCGTGATCCTCAAGCAGCGCTTTTTGAACAGGAAGTCTGCCGGGAAGACTTTGATGGTACAAAACACCTTTTATGTAATTCTTATCCAGCAGAGACTCCACTCTTTTTTGAGCCAATGATAAATATTCTTGATCTATCCGAGATGCCCTGAAAAGTGCTTCTATCATCATCGCATTCCATGCCGTGTTTATCTTTGTATCGATAAAGGGATAGGTCCTGCTTTGACGTAGCTTATAGAGTCTGTCTCTTATCTTTTTAAAACTTTCCGGCCGTTTTTCTGCGTAAAAGTTGATATGTGTCTTTCCCTCAAAGTTCCCGATTAGACTCAGCTCAAGGATCTCTTCTAGCTCCTCTTTTTCTGGAGCAGGCAAAGAGGCCATAACATTGGTCATCTCTTCGTAAGAATAGATAAAATACCCGCCTTCCTCATGCCCGCTGTCAGCATCAGAAGCCGACATATAGACACCTTTCTCTTTAAAACGATGTTCAATCATTGCTATCGTCTCAATAACGATCTGGCGGTAGAGTTCATCCTGCGTCAATTCATAGGCTTTGACATAAAGGGGTATCAGTTCTGCATTCGTGTAGAGCATCTTCTCAAAATGCGGGATTTCCCAGGCTGCGTCCGTGCTATAGCGGAAAAAACCGCCTTCGACCTGATCATACAGACCATGCAGCGCCATAGCTCTTAATATCTTCAAGGCCATCTCCCTTGCTCCGCTTTGGCCCAAGGCATCAAGGTCAAAAAGCAATCCTATCTTTGAGCTTTCGGGAAACTTCGGCTGAATAGAAAAACCGTAATAGACCTCATCAAACTCTTTTGCAAGACCTTTATATATATCTTCTACTATTGAGAGTTCTATTTTGACCGGTTTAAGTACACCCCGCTCCTTGTCCTGCAGCATCTTTTTGATCTTCTCAGCTTCAGCGGTAAAGGCACTTTTATTGTTTTTATACTCCCAAGCGGTACGTGGCAACAACGTATCCAGACCTTCGATATTGTACTTGGCCGTAGAAGGAAGATAGGTCGCAACGAAGAACGGCTTTGCCGTCTCGGTCAGTATAGCCGTCAGGGGCCATCCTCCGGAACGTTTTTTCAAGAGTAGATGCAGGCTCTGATAATACTTGTCGATATGCGGAAGCTCTTCCCTGTCGACCTTGATCGCAATATAGTCTTTATTTATCAGGTCTGCTATGCCCTCATCTTCAAAACTCTCATGGGCCATGACATGGCACCAATGGCAGGTCGAATACCCGATAGACAAGAAGATCGGTTTATGTTCGGCTTTTGCCTTTTGCAAGGCTTCATTACCCCATGGGTACCAATGGACAGGATTATGGGCATGCTGCTGCAGATAAGGAGACTCTTCATGTATAAGCCTGTTTGTAAAGTCTCTCTTTTCTGTTTTACCTTGGGCATTTAGACAAAAAGAGAGAAACAGTAAGGTCAGCAGAAGCCGCTTCATGCCTTCTCCTTTTATGCGGGCTTATGAACCCTTCGCCATTGACTTACAATTCCAACAAGTGTATGACTTCTTTGGCCTCTTGAATATCTTGATCTATTTGCACTTTCAATGCTTCAAAGGAGTCAAACGATCTGTTTTTACGGATAAAATGCAAAAAAGAGATATCTGCCGTTTTACTTGACGTGATATCCCTGTCCAAAATATGGGTCTCTATGGCAAAGGAACCGTCTGTGATACTGCGCTGACCGATAAAACTGACCGAAGGATAAAGATGGTCATCATCCAGCCGTGTCAGCGTCGCATAGACACCCTCTTTGGGAAGACGATAACCTCTGACATCGATATTGAGCGTTGGAACAAGCTTCTCCTTGCCCACACCCTGCCCCGGAATGACTCTGCCCTTGAGCTGATAGTTATACCCCAGATAGAGATTAGCCTGCTCCAGTTTCCCCTTCTCCAAAAGTTTTCGTATCTTATGGGAATGAACCGCTTCGCCTTCGACCTTTATCTCATCGATGATCTTTACCTCGCCGTCTTTATTCTCTTTGATAAACAACTCTTTCAGATCCAAAGAGGAACACGAACGTTTATGACCGAAATGAAAATCAAAACCGACCACGATCTTTTTCAAACGGGGAAAATCTGACTTCAGTTTGGCAACAAACTCCTCACCACTGAGGGATTTGATATCATCGAGCTCATAATAGATAAAAGGATAATGGGTGTGCTCCTGCCTGTGCTTTCCCGGTGTCAGGTCAGCATATCCGGTCTCGATCGCCATGATGGCCCCATTCTCACTCAACTCTTCAAAAAGGTACTGATGGGCGACATGCATCCCGTCAAATCCGCCTATAGCGATAGAGTCGATCGTCTCTGGGTCAAACATCCAATGCCTCGCTCTTCTTTGTTCTAGCACTTCTCATAGCAGTAGCAGTATTCAACATTTCCCTCTTTTCCCGTAATCGAAGACGCTTCCATCAAGACTTTTTTCCAGCCTAAAAGCGTGCAGGTATCCTCAAACTTCAACATAGCCGCAGCAATAGCTTTTTTGTCCATAACGACACCGTTCTTGTCACGTTTGACATCTTTTCCCACTTCGAACTGGGGTTTGAATAATAATATCATATATTTAGAAGCAAGGCGATTAATCGCATCTAAAATATGATGCAGTGAGATAAAAGAGACGTCGCAGGTGATAAGCTCATACGAGGTCTCGCTTGTAAAACTTCGGATATCCTGATTTTCAACACTGATGACACGCGGATCCAAACGCAGTCTTTCGTGCAGCTGGGCACTGCCTACATCTACCGATGTCACCGTCTTGACATCATTCAGAAGCAGGACTTCGGTGAATCCGCCTGTCGAAGAGCCAATATCCAGCACATTCATACCTCTAACGCTAAAAGGAAGAAGGGGAAGAAAGTTCTTAAGTTTATACGCAGCTCTGGAGACATAGACATGTTCATCATCCAGTTCTACCAACTCGTCTGAGACCTTGAACGATGCTTTGGTGATCACCTTCTTGTCTACGGTGACCTTTGAATCTTTGATCAGCTGTTGCGCCTTGTTACGGCTGTCAACAAGATTGTTTTCTACCAGATATTGATCAAGTCTTGTCATTTTCGAAACTTCCTCTTTAAAGTTCCGAATTATACTACACTAAGGGGTCTAGTCTTCTTTAACAAAATCAAGCGAGAGTGAATTTACACAATGACGTGTGTTTTTAGCTGTCATATGTTCACCTTCAAAGACATGCCCCAAATGGCCGCCGCAATTTGCACAGACGATCTCGACACGATACCCGTCTGCATCGGAAACACGTTTGACTGCCCCGTCGATCTCATCATCAAAACTC
>JBFEYG010000199.1:0-4444 GCA_041562275.1 Sulfurimonadaceae bacterium
GTGTTACGGCAAAGAGAAAGTCCTCATGCTCAATGCTCTGTATGTAGTTGACCTTTTTTTGTGCTTTCCAGATATTAGTCTCGAAAAGATCCTTGTTCACAATGAAATGGGTCTCCTTTTGATGCATAGATGTCATTCTGTCCTGAAGCGAATCAGAAGAGAATGCTATGTCAACACTACCAAGATACTCACCGCGATAAAATATAGGGAAAATATTTCTAAAGGCATGGGAAACCTTTCCCTGCTCAAATCCATCAATCGGTTGTTTATGTTTATTGACATAGGTAAAACTGTAACGCACCTTTGAAAGGTCGTCAGCAAATTTACTTGGTTTGTGCAGACGTAAAAAGGTGTGATTGTTCTCAAAAGCGAAAAGGATGATGATCACACCGCTTTTTTTCAGCTGTTGATAGAAGGGTTGGAGTAGGGAGTTGAGTCTGTTTCGTAATCCGTCGAGTTCTTCTGCATCTTTGGCATGTTTGGCTTGATAGAGAAGTTCCAGAAGATGGGGTGTCGTGCTGATATGATGGAAGGCATTGTCTGAGATAGTCTTAAAGTGATCGTTACTGATGCGATAGTTGACATCAAGGTCTTTGATGTTCTGATCGAGGATATACTGCACCCGTTCCTGCTTATCCTGTGTCGTTATAAAAAAGACAAGAGCATATAAAAGCATAAAGAGAATGACGACAAAGACTCTGATTTTTAAGAGTGAATCCATAAAACGACCTGACTGTTGAGTGTACCAAAGATCTATAAGTGAACTTTATTGTGTATAGATGGTTAGTTTGATGGGACAATTATAGTGCTTTAATCTAAAAATTTCAAATAAGGAAAAAAAGAGTTGTGAAAGTGGTGCCTCGTCTCGGAATCGAACCAAGGACACAATGATTTTCAGTCATTTGCTCTACCGACTGAGCTAACGAGGCACGGGGTGTTTGTAACGATAAGGTTCTTAAATAATTTGAGATGGTGCCTCGTCTCGGAATCGAACCAAGGACACAATGATTTTCAGTCATTTGCTCTACCGACTGAGCTAACGAGGCATATCAAATATTTAAGAGGCCGAAATAATAACCTAAGGGTCGTTATTCTAAGCTTAAAGTAAGGCGAACTTTTTGAATTCGTCACCTCTTTGCCCATATGAGCTGAATTGATCGAGGCTTGCGGCGGCCGGAGAGAGTAAAACAGTGCGTTTTTTCTCTTTTTCAGAGCGGATCTTTTCGCAGGCGGCTTCAAGTGTTTTGCATCCTATGGCCTGAATGGAAAATTCGTTTGCAAGTTCCATAAGGATAGGCTCATTTTTTCCTATAGCATAGATGATGACATCGAGTTCTTTGAGCAGCTCAAACAGAGGCCGCAGATCGACACCCTTGTCATCCCCACCCAGAATGAGCGAAAGCGGGCTCTCTTTGTAGGTCAAGAGTGCCTGGACAGTAGCGTCAAGGTTGGTTGCCTTGGAGTCGTTTACCCAAAGACGGCCGTTCTTGTCATGCAGCTCTTCCTGTCTGTGCGCATCCAGAGGCATAGCGTTGATACGATCATAATCGCACTCGTCAAAGAGGATCTTGCTCACGCCCAGTGCCAGCAGAGCATCCTGCAAAAAAGCGCCTTTGAAACGCAACTTGGATGTATCGATATTGAAGTACCGAGCCAGGTCTTCATTCGTCTCATAGGTGATCTTCATCGCCTTGCTTGGGAAGTTCTCATACTTCTTGGGGATGATGACGGCGTCACCTTCTTGCATCATAGAAAGCGGTTTGAGCTTGGACTCTTCATACTCACGCATCGATCCGTGCCAGTAAAGATGATCGGGTGTGATCGGCAGAAGGACATAGACCTTCGGCACGGCCTTGTTCGTGTAGTGCAGGGTAAAGGAACTTGTCTCAAGAATCCATAAAGAAGCTTCTTCATCCAGCTCTGCCAGGGGTGTTCCGATATTCCCGCCTGCCTGAGAACCGTGAGGAGCCAAAAGGGTCTGGATCATCTGTGTCGTAGTCGTCTTGCCGTTGGTCCCTGATATCCATACGGAAGGGGGCATAGTGTCGGCAAAATAGTCATACTCACTGATAAGGTTTTTTGCCTGCCGGATAAGCGGATGCGAAGGCGCCATTCCCGGAGATGGGATCTCACAGCGTGAATAATCGGCGGAAAATTCGCTGGATGGTTTGAGGGTGTTTCCTTCTTCATCTTTATGCGGTTTGGAGACATTGTCATCATAGAAGACAGAAGCTCCGACTTTTTTGGCCAAGGCCCGCGTCGTTTTTCCGTAACCGAAAAAAGTGATGTTGCTGTTTTGCATCTTAACGGATCTTCAAAGAGATCAAGGCGACAAGATTGGAGAGCATAGAGATGATCCAAAACCGCACGATGATCTTGTTCTCAGCCCAGTTTTTCATCTCAAAATGATGATGGATAGGGGCCATCAGAAAGACACGTTTTTGACGCAGTTTATACGAGCCGACTTGAAGCATAACAGAGACGGTCTCGATGACAAATATAAGCCCGATAAGGATGAGAAGAACTTCGCTCTTTCCGATGATCCCCATGTACGCAATAAAGGCACCGATCGTCAATGAACCGCTATCGCCCATAAAGACTTCTGCCGGATGACAGTTGAACCATAAAAAACCTGCAAGCGAGCCGATAAGTGCTGCAGCGATGATGACGACTTCGCCTACTGGAAAGTTTGGAAGCAACAGGTACTTGGAGATGATGGCATGTCCGGTGATGTAGACGATTGCAGAGAGTGATATCAGTGAGAAGATGGAAGGCACGGTGGCAAGTCCATCGAGTCCGTCAGTAAGATTGACGGCATTGGACGTCCCTATCATTACAAAGGTCCAAAAGACGATGGCAAAGATCCCCATGTCAAAGACCGGATTTTTTAAAAAAGGAAGATAAAGGTCGGTATTGAACTCCGCATAAAAGCAGAGGTATGCACCTACGATGATTGCAGAAAGTATCTGCAACAGGAGTTTGACTCTCGCGCTTAGACCGGCAAGGTTCTCGTTTTTAAGTACCTTGGAGAGATCATCCTGCAGACCGATCATGCCGAAGAGGACGATGGTGAGCAGTCCGCCGACAACAAAATAGGAGTTGAGTTTGGCCGTGAGGACAGTAGCGATGACAGTAGCGCCTAAGAAGACGACACCGCCCATAGTAGGCGTCTTGGCTTTCGCCTGATGGGTGTCGGGAGCATAGCCGTTAATCGGCTGTTCACATCTGTCCTGCGCCCATCGGATAAAACGGGGCATAAGGAACATCGTGACAAAGAGTGCGATAAAAAAAGCAAAACCGGCACGAACAGAGATGTATTGAAAAAGGTTGATATCAAGATGACGATAGAGCCAATAAAGCATGGTTGATCCTAAAAACGATGGTAATAAATCTAAATAAAAGTGACATTTTAGTATAATCGCGCTAATACATTTATAAAAGTTATAGAAGGGTCTGTGCAGAGACTCTGAAAAGGTGTAAAATTGGCAAAAAAAGCGATACTGGTCATCACGGATGGCATAGGTTATTGTGAGCGGACAGAACACAATGCCTTTCACAAAGCAAACAAACCGACGTATGACAGACTCTTTGATGAGGTCCCGCATTCTTTGATAGATACTTTTGGTCTAAGCGTGGGGCTTCCTGAAGGTCAGATGGGAAACTCTGAAGTTGGGCATCTGTCGATCGGAAGCGGCCGCGTGCTTTATCAAGACCTTGTAAAGATCTCCCTGGCATTGAAAGAAGGGACGCTTAAAGAGAACCCTGTCTTGAAACAGACACTTTCATCGAGCCAAAATGTCCATATCATGGGCCTGCTCAGTGACGGGGGTGTGCATTCGCATATCTCTCATATGATAGGCGTTGCCCGCATTGCTGAAGCGGAAGGAAAAAAAGTCTTTTTACATCTTATTACAGACGGACGCGATGTGTCTCCGACGTCTGCAGGAAGCTATGTCAAAGAGATCGAGTCGATCTGCAACGAGAATGTCTCTATAGCAAGTATCGCAGGACGTTTTTACACGATGGACAGGGATAATCGTTGGGAGAGAGTCGAACCTGGCTACAGAGCAATGGCAGAGGCAAGCCCTAAAACAGAGCTCTCAGCTTTGGAGTACATCGAAGCTTCTTATGCAAAAGAGGAGACAGACGAGTTTATAGAACCGGTGGCATTATCTTCATATGAAGGCATGCAAAAAGGCGATGCACTGATCTCTATCAACTTCCGTTCTGACAGAGTCCGCGAGATCGTAACAGCCTTGGGTGACAAGGCGTTTGACGGCTTCAAAAGAGAATTCAAAGAACTGCACATCGCGACGATGACAGAGTATAACAAGAGCTTTAGTTATCCGGTCATGTTCCCTAAAGACGCTCCGAAGAACACACTTGCTGAGGTCATCTCAAAGGCAGGTCTGAACCAGCTTCACACGGCAGAGACAGAAAAGTA
>JBFEYG010000200.1:0-4423 GCA_041562275.1 Sulfurimonadaceae bacterium
GAACTTGCTTAGGGTGCTTTTGTAACAACTGGCTTAATGCCTCAAGCTTTTCCATCATCTTTGTATCTAATTGCATAGTCTGCCTATCTGTATTTGTTCTCAAAGTTTAGCATATCTGTATTAAAGGTATTTGATGTTTCACGACATCTTGACAAAGATATGGCGTGTTCTTGTCACACATTTGACAGGGGGGAATAAAAGGCAGGAGTTCAATTAGGGCGAGTGAGAGAAGATCTCAACTACGCAGGAGTGTTCGGGTTTTTTTCAAGGGCGTCCTGGACGATCTCACTTATGTCATCTTTAAGCGTTGCCAGGATCTCCGAAGGTGTACTTTTATTATTAACTACCGCGGCTCTTACGTTTTCGCTTTCATCCTTGCTCAGAGTCTGAAGAATCTCTACCGGTGTGTTTGGGTTGGATGTAACGGCGGCACGGACATATTCATCCCTGTCTGTTATCATATTCATCAACACTTCCAAAGGAATGTTCGGATTGCCTGCCACCCAAGGTGTAATAGCTCTATCCTCTCCCAACTCTAAAAGTACCTCTAAAGGTGTACTTGGATGTTCTGCAACAAACTCACGTACAAAGTCACTTTCATCTTTACTCATCTTAACCAAGGTGTCAACAGATGTATTGATATGTGCAGCCACCCTTACACGAACAAACTGACTCTCATCATCACTAAGCTTATCAAGAGTTGCCACTGATATGTTCGGATGTCCGGTAAGCGCTCTGCGAACATTCTCATCTTCATGTGTAGCAAGTGAGTCTAAAACCTCTGCGGGCGTGCTTGGATCATTAACTAATGCCAATGCTTCTGTACTTGTCATCTTTTACCTCAATACTTGAAAGATCATTATCTGATCATTTGATGGCCGAATTGTAGCTTGTAAACTCTTAAATGTTTAAAGGAAGCCTATAATAGTTGTAAAGATTCAAATAGTCAAAAGTACCTCGATGAGTCACTTAAGCGAATGTTAAAAAGCATGCATCAAAGGATTAAATAGAGTGTTTTAAGTGAAGTGACAATATGATTGCGTATTATTTTTCTAAGGATACAGTGAAGTATGAGCAATACCATTGACATGAAGTTCAACGTTACGCCATCGCAAAAAGAGACTATTGACCTGAGAGTCAAAGAGAATGGGTTTGATGACATATCTGCGTATTTGAAAGTGATTGCCCTGAAGACTCAGTCCTTTAATCTCACTCCGACCGGCCTATCCAACGAAGAGGCTTCTATTGAGTTGAGTTTTAGCGTCACTGATGATCAGCAAAAACGTATTCAAGATAATGTGGATCAGAGCGAATGTGAAGACTTTACCCAATATATGCAATATGCTTCCCAGCATGCAGTTGTGACAACCGTTATCGAAGTGCGTTCAACCGGTGGTCTTGATGCCATGCTTGCGCGAATTGCTGCGAGCAAAAAGAGATAAGTAGAGTTGCTGGCCCTAAAGGTACTTTTATTATAAAAGATAAAAAGTAGCCGGCTCTTTTAGTATTAAACTCAAGAACAATTATGTATGATACGCCAATATAAAGCAAGGCCTCTTTCTTGCACAATAAAAATTAAACAGATGAAGATAATTATATGCCAAATTTAAAAGAATTAGCCCAAGCGGCCCTAGATAAACATGAAGAGCAAAACAGACCGAGCCTGGAAGAAATAGCCCAAGCAGCCTATGAGAAACATGAAGTCAAAGCTGAAGAGGAACAGACCGGTAGCGAAGCACTTGCTAAGGCAAAGAACAACATTGAGTTCGCCAAGACTCTGAAAGAGGAACTTTCTACACAGCTGTTCGGTCAGGAACAGGCGATCAATTCTGTCGTCAATAGCATGAAGAACACTTTGGCGCAAAGTAAAAAGGCACCAAAAGCCACATACCTGTTCCTGGGGTCACCCGCTACAGGTAAAACCTATCTTGCGGAACTGATGAGCCAACATCTTCCTAATTACAAGATTATGAAATTTGACATGACACAATACCATCAACAAAACGGTGGTGAACTTTATGGATACCCGGCCGGTTGGAAAGGATATGGTGTCGGTCAGCTGACAGGGTTTGTACATAGAAATCCAAAGTCAGTCATCGTTCTGGACGCATTTGAAAAATGTGACAACATCATTCAAAGTAACCTGCTGTCTATCTTTGAAGGGGGCCAGCTTCGTGATAACTGTGGTTGGGACAAGGTAACAGATGCACCATGTAGCGAGGACCTTGATATCATCTACAATGATGAAAATGCCAACTACATGGTCGATTTTACACAGACGATCTTCATCATCACAACCAGTTTGGGTAAAGAGCTTTATCTGGACAATCGTTTCAAGGACCTTGTGAAAGAGGACTATATCCAGGCAGAATCGATGATTCTTGAGGCGATAAGACGGGAGAAAAAGCGTGATAGCCGAAGCGGCGGATGGCAGGAAGCCATCATACCTGAGCTTGTATCACGTTTTTCCCAAGCCAACATCTGTCTGTTCAACAAACTCAACTATTCGGCTTTTGAGAAGATATCCGACAAAGGTTTCAAACAATATATCAATGATTTCAAAGAGCAATACGGTATCAGCTTCAATGTCAATGAAAACTTCCCTGCCTTTTTAAAGATGCAGATACTTAATTTTGCGCCTGAGCTTGACGCACGACGTATCAAAGATAAAGTCAGTACGACGTTCTTCAACAGGATAACGGCGCACATCATGGACTCAGGGAAGTCGCCTGAAGAGTTCAAGGAGATCAAGATCTCCGTCTCCAAAAGCTGTTTGGACTATATTCAGGATATGATCAACCCTCTTATTGCCGAAGAAAAGCTTGTGAAGGAACTTTTCAGAAAGAACATCACGCTTGATATCGATGATGCAATCACCGACAAGCGTGGTGTCATCAACTATAAGATGTTCAGCTGTAAGTTCAAACAGGTCACCAAGATCAAGGATTTCAGTGAAGACGGTCTGGTCTTTGATATCCCGCATATCTCTTTTAACCATATTGCAGGACATCACAAAGCCAAACAGCGTCTGCGTGAAGTCATCAATTTTTTCAAACAACCGAAACTACTAGACAGCTTTGACATTGCACCTCCCAAAGGTATGCTGCTTTATGGCCCTCCAGGTACCGGTAAGACGATGTTGGCAAAGGCCTTTGCCCGTGAAGCCGAATTGCCTTTTATCTCCGTTACCGGACTGGAACTTTTGAATCCGGAAAAGACGAAGCTTATCTTTTCCAAGGCTAAAGAGTATGCTCCTGCTATTGTCTTCATAGATGAGATTGACACCATAGGTAAACGTGGTCAAGGGAATGAAAGAGAAGTGCCTATCAACAAGCTTTTGTCAGAGATGGATGGTTTCTCCGAAGTCAAAGGCGAAAATATCTTTGTGATCGCTGCGACCAACTACAAGGACAATATCGATAGTGCTATCATCCGTCCGGGACGTATTGAAATCCATATCGAGATCAACAATCTTGACAAAGACGCCCGCCAATATTTCTTGGATCAGACTATTGAGAAAAAACCGACCAGTGGAACGTTTGATATCAACAAACTGCTCATGTATACTGCAGGTTTCACAGGTGCACAACTTGAGCTTTTAAGCAAAGAGGCATCCTTTTATTGTCTACGCCATGGTATCGAAGCCATCACCCAAGAGATCTTGGTCGATCAGATCAATGCGATCAAATACGGGGAGAAACAGACCTACCTTTCCCTTGAGCAGATCTTTGCCGAAACTGCTGTATATGAGGCCGGCCGCGCAGTTGCCTCGAAACTGTTGATGCCGCATGTCCATATTGAACATGTCAGTCTTACCCCACGTGACAATAATGAACACTTTATCTCGCATAATTATAATGATGTGCAAGACAATATGACTGTCAAAGACTTTAAAGACAAGATAGCGGTTTCACTCGCAGGAAGGACAGCACAGATCAAACGCTTTGGTGAGATCGATGGTATGGACACAGGTGCCTCCAATGATCTTCAGCAAGCGACACGTGATGCATATGCTGCGATTGCCCATTATGGTATGGACAAAGAAGTGGGATATATCAATATCAATGGTATCATGGATGCCCAGGGTAAGACGATCAATATGAAAGATACCAAGCATTATCATGAGAAGATTGATGCAGCGCTTGAGCGATGGATGCAAGAAGGTCAAAGAAACATCAATGACTTTGTCAATGAACATTGGAAGCTTATCGACACCCTTGCGAACACCCTATTAGAAAAAGAGATCATCTATGAGGAAGAATTGGATGAGATCCTGGCGCAAGCCTAGGAAAACAGACCTAGTACTCTTTTGGGCCCTGCTCCAAATATAGGGCTGTTTCAGTATCCCGTGTGGCGGTATGGGAGATAAGCCATTTCTTGTACTCCCCTTCTAAAAAGCCCTGTACTTCCGAAAAGCTGCGAA
>JBFEYG010000201.1:0-4420 GCA_041562275.1 Sulfurimonadaceae bacterium
ACTGACACTCTCTTTTTCCATCTTTTTTATGATGATTGCTTTTGCAGGAGGGATGAGCGAAGCAGTAACGGCTCTGGTCGGAAATGCCCTGGGTAAAAAAGACAATGCCAGGGCCACGCATATCGCTTTGAATGCTATGCTCTTTGCTCTCTTCCTTTCACTTGTACTGACGCTTATCGGCGTGTCTGCCTCTCCCTGGCTCATGTCACTGCTGGGTGCAGAAGGAGGGTATCTGGAAGAGTCTCTGGCGTATATCAACATCATCCTCTACGGTTCGGCATTCTTTGTCTTCAGCTTTTTTATCAACGCGCTCTTAAACGCGGTAGGCGATACAGTCTCGTTTAGAAATATATTGATCTTCTCTTCGGTACTCAACATTGCCCTGGACTACTGGTTTGTTTTCGGTGGGTTGGGTGTCTCCCCTATGGGTGTCAGCGGGATTTCTCTCGCGACGGTCATAACGGAGATCATCACGATGCTCTACCTCTTCTATAAGCTGACCAAGACACATCTGCTTGAGAACTACACTGCTTTTTATTTTGATATGTCGGTCTTCAAAGAGCTCTTCAAGCAGGGTTTTCCTCCCAGTACCAACATGGTTTTGATGGCGACAGGTATCTTTATCATCACCTATTTTGCCGCGCCCTTTGGGCAAGAAGCCGTTGCGGCTTTTGGTATCGGTATGCGTGTGGAGCAGATCATCCTGATGCCAAGTATCGGTCTGAACGTCGCAGTACTGGCCATCGTCTCGCAGAATAACGGTGCCTTGCAGTTTGAACGTATCCGTGAGACACTCAGAAGTGCACGCTATTATGGAGCAATCGTCTCCGTGATAGGGATGCTTCTGCTTCTTGTGGGAGCAGAGTTCTGGATGGGACTTTTCAGTGAGGATGTGAACGTCATAAGGGAGGGAGCCTTGTATCTTCGTATAGAAGCCTTTATACTTTTTCCTTTTGTCATCATCTTTGTGCATCTGGCCATGCTGCAAGGGATCGAAAGACCGAACTTTATCTTCTATATCTCTATCTTCAGGCAGATAGTCGCGCCGCTTGCCCTTTTGAGCCTTGTTGCTTATTTTGCCCTGGATCTGGTCTGGATATGGCTGAGTATCGCATTTATCGTCACATTTTCAGCTTTAATAACATACACTTATAGTATTAATAAGTTAAAAGAAGTTGATAAAAATATGATGATTAAGGGATAATATTGCTCTGAATAAAGTCTATTTGTAAGGAGATTATCATGAAAGAACCGAGACTGGAAGACTCGACAGACTACAACGGTCTGCGAGGCAACAAGAAAAACGTCGTCTATGCCGTAGTGTTTATGCTCTTGGCCATAGGGATGTTCTATGCCACCCTTAAAAAACAAAACGATTACGTATCCGACGAGATCCCTCAGGGAAAACGAATGGATTATATTAAAAAGTAAAAGCGTTTTATGAGATAGATTTGTTTATTGGCTTTAAAGTCAATAATGCTAAAATGTGCCCACTTTAAAACAAAAGGATTAAATTGCTTAGTCTAGCTATTGGAATTTATACAGTTTATATTTTAATCCATATTTATGTGAGCGTCATGCAGATAGGATATGTCTCCCAGGCAAAGTCCGGTGAGAGTGTCCTTCTGCCTTCAGAGGAGTTTGTCAAAGCGGGCAAGTATGCCATTTCCAAGGAACGTATCAACATCGTCTCGACTATTGTCGAATTTGCGGTATTGATCTTTTGGATGAGCTTTGGTATAGCCTGGCTTGACGGACTGTTTTTCAGCCTTTCACCTATCCTGCATACGATTCTTTTTGTTTTGGGATTTGTTCTCTTAAATGCACTTATCTCTTTGCCGTTTGAGGTCTATCAGAAGTTTGTCCTGGATGAAGAGTACGGTTTTAACAAGTCGACACCGGCTCTGTATATAAGAGACACACTTGTCAGTACGGCGATGATGCTTGTCATCGGCGGATTGGTTATCTGGGGAGTCGGCACTATCATGCTGAGCTTTGAGATGTGGTGGCTGTACAGTTTCGCTTTCATCTTCGGTGTAATCATGCTGATCAACATGTTATACCCTACGGTACGGGCACTCTTCTTCGACAAGGTCACTCCGCTTGAAGAGGGTGAACTGAAAGAGAGCATCGAAAGTATGATGCAAAAGACGGGTTTTGTCTCTTCGGGTATCTTTGTGTCCGATGCGAGCAAACGCGATGCCAGACTCAATGCCTATTTCGGGGGATTTGGAAAGACAAAAAGGGTCGTTCTTTTTGACACCCTGATCGAAAAACTTTCTGCGAAAGAACTTATGGCTGTTTTGGGCCATGAACTCGGACACTTTGCCCACGGTGATATCTACAAGAACATGGGTTTGATGGGCGTACTGCTTTTTGTGATGTTTGCCATTTTCGGAAACATCAGCGAGTCACTGTTCCTGGAACTCGGGGTGAGTGCAAATCCGGGAGTGGTGATGGTGCTGTTTCTGCTATTTATGCCGGTACTTGGATTTGTTATGATGCCTTTGATGGGTGTCGTTAGCCGCCACAATGAGTTTGAAGCAGACAAGACGGGTGCGGAACTCGGAGGAGGCGAACATCTTGCTTCAGCCCTGCAAAAGCTCGTAACTGAGAACAAGAGCTTTCCACTTTCACACCCTTTGTATATCTTCTTCCATTACACGCATCCTCCTGTGATGGAAAGATTGAAAGAACTGGGTATAGATATCCAACAGACAAATATCGATGCGAGTGCAGGTGCATGTCCGACAATACAATAGACGAATGGCTGGAGATGGGAGCCGCTGAACTGCGCGAAGTCGCCGAGCGTCCAAGACGTGAAGCCGAGATACTTCTGGGCCACTGTCTGAACAGGGACAGGCTTTATCTTATCACGCATCTTGAAGAAGAAGTGGAAGCGGGTGAGTACATGCAGATGATCAAGCGCCGCAGCTGCAATGAACCTATCGAGTATATTACCTCTTCTGTCAGTTTCTTTTCCCAGGAGTTCTATATCAGCCCGGGGGCTTTGATACCCCGTCCCGAAACGGAACTGCTGATCGAAAAACTGCTTGAAAAAGTTGACGCGCAGACATCAGAGTCTTTTGTCGAAGTCGGTGTAGGAAGCGGAGTGATCTCCATCGTCTTGGCACAACACCTTAAAAAGGCTTCTTTTTTAGCAACGGATATTAGTGCAGATGCGATCGCTGTTGCGAAAAAGAACATCGAAGAGAAACAGATGAAAGAGCGCATACAGATTGTACAGACAGATCTTCTTGAGGGGATAGACAGCCCGATAGATATCCTGGTCTCAAACCCTCCTTATATCGCCAATGATGCAGAGTTGGAGTCAAATCTGGATTATGAGCCGCAAAATGCTCTCTTCGGCGGTGATGTCGGAGACGAGATACTCCAACGCCTTATAGACGAGGCGGTACGAAGAGATGTGCGTATTTTGGCTTGTGAGATGGGCTATGATCAAAAAGAGAAGATAGAGACGTATTGTAAAGACGTGCAGATGAAGTCTTTGGCTTTTTACAGCGATTATGCCGGACATGACCGCGGGTTTATTTTGGAGTTAAGGTAAAAGAATGGGCAGATTTAAGAGTGTGAAACGCAGTATAGATATGATCTATCTTATTTTGTTGGGTGCGAGTATAGGCGGTATCTTGACACTGGGGATAGTGATGACATCCTCGGTATTTCATTCGGAGTTGGTCATCGGGCCGTTGCTGTCAAACTATCAGGAAGGGCTGATCATGGCGCAGGGCTTTGACAAGTTCTCTTACTTCCTTGGGTTTATGGGCATCGTTATCATGGCGTATGAGATGTATTCATACAAGATACTTCAGCGCGATAAGACGGTGATGCTTTCGGCTATCACGGCGCTGTGTACGATTGGGCTTTTCATCGGTGTCTATACGCCCAAGATACTTGAACTTCAAGGACTCGGCGAAGAAGCGACGAAAAGCGCGGAGTTCCAAAACCTCCATATCGGCAGCGAGATAGACTTTAAAATACTCGTTGTCTCCCTTATCGTGCTTATGGGACGCCGTCTGTATGTTCTGCTTGGAAAGAACAGAGTGCAATGATAGAGTTTAAGAACATCCACAAACGTTTTGGCGACAGAGAGATACTCAAAGGTATCGATCTTCATATCGTTGAGGGGAAGACAACGGTTATCCTCGGCGTCTCCGGCGGAGGAAAATCTACGACGATCAAGCATATCGTAGGACTTCTTAAACCGGATAAGGGCGAGATCATCGTGGATGGACAGCAGATCATCGGATGTTCGGAAAAAGAGATGCGTGCTATTCGTAAAGAGGTCGGGTTTCTCTTCCAGTCGGGAGCACTTTTTGACAGTATGAACGTGTTTGAGAATGTTGCGTTTGCACTGAGGGAGCATACTTCGATGGGCGAAAAAGAGATCCATAAGAAC
>JBFEYG010000202.1:0-4414 GCA_041562275.1 Sulfurimonadaceae bacterium
CGCTGTCCTGCCATGCATAGCCATCTAGACTCCAGACTCGCGAAGCCGACTTCGAAGGTCTTTCACTGTAAAAGGCAAAGGGGTCGCTTTTCTCATGCACGATGCCATGAAATTTCGAGACGATGTGGTATTTGTAGGTCAGGCCCTGCTCTATTCCTTCAATAAAACCTTCCCAGACACCCGAGTCGTCTTCGCGTAGTTTGAGCGGATGGGCATGCTCATCATACGCATTAAAATCACCGCGTACACTGAGTGCCTGTGCATTGGGTGCCCATACGGCAAAATGTACACCCTCTTTTCCCTTATGTACCATCCTGTGCGCGCCAAACTTCTCATACAGTTTCGTATGGCTGCCTTGTTTAAAAAGATAGATATCCAGTTCGCTAAGATCTGAGACATCATAGTGCATCGGGTGTGTCATTATTTTTCCTATTGGTGACTGCTGCTAAGGCGGCCGCCTATGATATGGCGGTAAAGGTCATCATACGCTTTTGCCGCTTCACTCCAGTCAAAACGCTTCTTCATAGCATTGCGTCTGAGCTGGTCAAACCCGTCTTTGTCATTGTACCAGACATCCACTGCCCACTTGACTGTGCCGCTCAATGCTTCCGGCGTAGCATCGTAAAACTTGAAACCCGTACCGCTTTTGCTCTGAGCGTCATAGTTGTCTATCGTGTCATCCAGACCGCCTGTTGCACGCACGATAGGAAGCGTCCCGTAACGCAGACTGTAGATCTGGTTAAGACCGCAGGGCTCAAACAGCGAAGGCATCAGAAAAAGATCGCTTCCTGCTTCTATCTGATGGGCCAGATCGTTTTGATAACCGATATAGCAGGCAAACTTCTCAGGGTACTTTGAAGCCACATCACCAAAGAAGTGCTCGGCCCATTTCTCACCAGCACCCAGAAGTACGATCTGTATATCCATCTCCATCAGATTCCATATCGCTGCTGCGAGCAGACCTATACCTTTTTGTTCGGCCAGACGCCCTACCAGGCCGATCACCGGTATATCGGACCGCTGTGGAAGTCTGAACTGCTTTTGCAAGGCTGTTTTACACACCGCTTTTCCCGAAAGCTCGTCCATATCATAGGTCTGAGGGATCAAGCTATCAACAGCCGGACTCCACTCGTCATAATCGACACCGTTAAGTATCCCGTAAAGTTTATAGGCCTTGTCATTGATCAGAGTCTCAAGACCCCAGCCGAACTCAGCTGTACGTATCTCCTGCGCATACTTCTTGCTCACTGCATTGATCGCATCCGCATGGACGATACCGCCTTTAAGCAAATTGACGCCCTGATACTCTTCAAGTTCGTTGGCGTTATAGTGTTCCCAGCCTACACCCAGCACATCCATCGCTCCCTTGTAAAACTTGCCCTGATGCTGAAGGTTATGAATGCTCAGTAGGGTTCCTGTGTGTTTAAAATCGGGGTCAAAAGCATACGTCGTGTTAAGCAGAATCGGTATCGCTGCGGTATGCCAGTCATTGACGTGGATGACATCGGGCCTGAAATGCAGTTTTTTTGCCAGCTGCATCACTGCCTTTGAGAAGAAGATAAAACGGTTGTCATTATCGCCATATCCTTCGCCATCCTCATCATACAGACCTTTTCTGCCAAAGAAGCCTTCATGTTCTATAAAGTAGACCGGTACATCACTCCCGGGAAGGGCACCTTCAAAGACACCGGCCCAGGCTTCACCCATGCTCCCCATAGGCACACCCAATGAACCTTCGAGCGGTTTAAGGCCATACTTTTCTTTGTCGACGATATAATAACGCGGCATGACAACACGCACATCATGCCCAAGATCACGCAATGCTTTCGGCAGTGCACCTGCCACATCGGCAAGACCGCCACTTTTTGCGAAGGGAACGACTTCCGAAGCAGCGATCAAGATATTCAATTTATCCATGACTTCTCTTTTTCGTGATATTTTTATACAGATCAAGATAGGATCTTGCGCTCTCCCGCCAGGAAAAGTCACAGACCATATTATGTTTTGCTATCGTGTTATAACGTATTTTGTCTGCATAAAGGTTTATCGCCTGATCGACAGCCTTGATCAATGCATTCAGGCTGGGCGCATCAAAGACTATGCCGTATCCAACACTCTTCTTCGCATCAAATCGCTTATAGTCGCTGACCGTGTCAGCCAAACCGCCGACACCATGCACAACAGGAACGCTTCCATAATGCATGGAGATCAGCTGGTTCAGTCCGCAAGGCTCAAACAGCGAAGGCATCAATAAAAAGTCTGAGGCTGCATACATCCGATGGGATAATGACTCATCATAGCCAAATTCCAGATGAACATTATCACACTGGTCTGCAATAGCCTTCAAGGCATTGTAGTATTTTGCCTCACCCTCACCCAATATAGCAATATTGCACGCATGCGCAGCGATCTTCGGCAAGGCTTCGATCAGAAGGTCCATCCCTTTTTGCCAGGTAAAACGCCCGATAAACACAAACAGAGGCTTTCTGACACCTTTTAATCCACATTCTTTAAGATAACTGCTCTTGTTTGTCGCCTTACCCTTTAGATCACTGTATGGGGATACAAGCGCCTTATCATCCGATGGCGAAAAATGTTCCGTATCGATTCCGTTGACAATACCCCTGAGCTTTTGCTGATGGTGCTTCAAAAAGCCTTCCAGACCGCATCCGAAATCTGCACTCAAGATCTCTTTGGCATAGTTTGGACTGACCGTCGTGATCATGTCGGCATAAGCGATGGCTGCCTTCATAAAGTTCATCTGGCCATAAAACTCAATACCGTCCATCGTAAAATACTTTTCATCCACATCCAAATCTTTCAGGACTTCTTGATCAAAGGTCCCCTGATAGGCAAGGTTATGAATAGTAAAGAGCGACTTTGTCTGTATATCCTTCTCTTCTTGCATCAGCAGAGGGACCAAACCGCTCTGCCAGTCGTTTAGATGTACAATATCATAGTCTTTGTTTTTCAAGACCTGAACCACAGCGCGGTCAAAAAGAGCAAAACGAAGCGCGTTGTCCTCGTAACCGTTCTCCGGCGGGCCATAGAGAAAATCACGTTCACACAAGACAGGCGAATAGACAAAACAGTAGTTCAATCCTTCATACGTGCATCCGTAAAGTTCTACCGGATAGGCCGTTGCGTTCATGACCACATCGAAACCTATTTCCAAAGCTGTAATATTGTATTTCTTCTTATCAACAAAGCGATACATAGGCATAAAGACCTCTATATCACAATCGCTGCTCAAGGCCCGCGGAAGACTGTGCGCGACATCCGCCAAACCGCCGCTTTTTGCAAAAGGATAGACTTCACTCGAAGTAAAAAGTACCGACAGCCTACTCATTCGTATTCTCCTTTAAAAGCCTGGCAGCAAGTTCAGGTGAAACGGGGTTTATGATCATTCCCGTACTCTGCTCAAACCCGCCGTACTTATAGATACGCGGCATGATGCGGATATAAAATTGGCAGGCCGTATGTGCAAACGAGATGAGCTCGTGTGCGAGACTTCCCTCTTGCAAAGGCGCTGTTGCTACGCAAAGGTTAAAGTCAAAACAACCCAGCTGCGATTTCATATTAATTAATACATTCAGCAGCAAAGGCGCCAGTTGCTTAATACTCTCGTCGCTGATCGTGTCGATCTGACCCAGAACCCGTTTGGAGCTGATCATCACCTCAAAGGGATAGGCACTCGCATAAGGGCAATAAGCGACAAAGTCACCAGCAGTGGCAATGATACGTTGAGCGTCTTCCTCTTCATGCGTAAGCAGTGAGCCTAGAATCGTCTCTCCATGCTGTTTATAGTGTTCAAAAGAGCGCTGAAACTCTTCTCTTTGGGCCTTGGGTATGATCGGAATCCCTATAAGCTGTGTATGCGAATGCACTTGTGTCGAACCGGCCTGGACTCCTTCGTTCTTAAATAGAGAGATATAGGCGATACGGCTGTCATTTCTTAGATCAGCTGTACGGGAACGAAGGGTCTTAAGCCACTGTATCACATTCTCTTCTCTCCATTGTGCCATCGAAGTATAATGCTCAGGTGTATCGATGATGACTTCATGCGCACCAAACCCTTCCCAGTGCTCAAACAGACCGAAATGGTGCTCATACGGCGCTTCTATCTGCACAGCCTTATAGAGATTCGGGACAACCCGCGTCTGCCACCCTTTTTCATTTGCGAAAGAGTCTTTGGCCCGTATAGAAAATATCTCAGGCGGCGTCATCGTCTCATTCCCTTCACAAAAAGGACATATCTTATCCGAAGGTTTTGTCAGCTCGCTTGAAAAATCGCAGTCAGGACGATGCAGACGTTCCGGCGAGATGATGACATGAGTGTCATGCAGGCGATCATACCTTATCTCAGACATCAAGGACCTCCAAACTGCCTTTGACCCTCAAAGTCTCACTAAAC
>JBFEYG010000203.1:0-4382 GCA_041562275.1 Sulfurimonadaceae bacterium
TGACAGAATGGACTTTTGCACCGAGAAGTTTCATGCGAAAGACGTTGAGCTGCTGACGTTCGACATCCTTTTCTCCCATAAATATCTCACACTCCAGTCCCATCAAAGCTGCAACAGTCGCTGTGGCAACACCATGCTGTCCGGCTCCCGTCTCTGCTATGACCTTTTTCTTGCCCATGCGTTTGGCAAGGAGTCCCTGAACGATTGTGTTGTTGATCTTGTGCGCACCCGTATGGTTGAGGTCCTCACGTTTAAGATAGATATGCGCGCCGAGTTCATCCGATAGGTTCTGCGCCTTGTATAAAGGGGAAGGCCGTCCGACATAGTCTTTGAAATAGCCGTTCACCTCAGACCAGAACGCCTTATCGAAACGCAGGGATGCATAGAACTCATTCAGCTCGATAAGCGCGGGCATCAGTGTCTCAGGGACAAATCGTCCTCCGAACTTTCCAAAATGGCCGCGTTCGTCCGGATCAAAATCAAAAGCATGGGGGATGTATTCAGACATAGATACTCCTTGTTAATCGGATAGGTTCACCTGTAAGCGTATCATAATATCCCTTTCCCAAGAAGAGTGTCGGCTGCACATCTTGAGTCTCTTTGTTCAAGATCAGGTTCACATCGGCTATGAAGATATCATGATCACCATAGTTGATGATATCATGAAGTGTGCATTCATAGATCATATAAGCTTCCTCGATCAGTGCGCTGTCAATGCTAGAGGCTGTTTTCTTGTGCAGACCGCTCAGTTCAAACTTGTCGACATGCTCCCCGTGAAGCTCACCGCAGACCTGATAGGCATGCTGATAGGAGATATCCAAAAAGTTAAGGGCAAACTCCCTGTTCTTTGTTATCAGACTGTGGGTGTGGTTTTCGTTTCGTACCGCAACAGCATATCTGAAAGGCGACTTTGAAACAGGCATATGCCAGGCTAAAGGCATGATATTGTTGCCACAGGTCAACAAAGCTGCGATCCGCGGCTGTGCATGGCATTTTTCATCAAGGTTCAGTGAGGTGTTAAACATAGTCTTTCTCCAATATAGTTTTAGTTTTTAAGTGTCTGTACGCAAACATCTTTCGGATGTCTTCTTTTATAAAGGGCAGTGCGATCAGGCTGAAGGGATAAAAAGGCAGACTGAACTCCAATTCATCGCAGAGCAGACTTTTAGAGTCATCTATCGCTTTGAACCTGTGGTGATGGATAAAAGAAGCAAAAGGGCTTTTGATGGCTTTGTCACAGACAAGTCCAGGTCGCTCAAGTTCTGCGATCTGCATCTTCCATCTTTGTCGCATACCAAAACGGGTGATATCAAGTTCGAGCTCGCTTCCCTGATGCAGCGGAAGTTCAAGGGAGACAATCTCGACCTTTATCCATGGCGGCGTAATCTTTGGCAGGTTGTTTGTATCGATGTGAAAATCATAAAGTGCTTGAATATCCGCATCTATTTCGGTGCTAAAGCTTAGTCGTACAGTTCTTTCCAACATCTCATTCTCCCTGGGGTGTCCAGATAAGAGGCTCAGCCGAATAACCCATTTGTGGAAGTTTTGCCAGGATCTTGTTCTTTATGTCTTCCTCAAGCTTGGGAGTTCGCGAGAGTATCCAGAGGTATTCACGGCTTGGATCGCCGACAACGGCGTAACGGTAGTCATCATCAAGCATGATGATCCAATAGTCTCCGTAAAAAGGTCGAAAGAAACTGACTTTGAGTTTGCTGCTGCTCTCATCGACAGCATAAGCGACGCCGACAGCTTCTTTTATTTTGGCATCTTCTTCTTTGGTGCAGCGGTTGACGACGTTGATCTCTCCGTCTTCTTTAAGTGTGTAGGTCGCAGTGACGTCACGGCATCCCCTTTCAAAATAGTGCTCATATCGGGCTATCTCATACCAGGTACCCAGATATCTCTGAAGGTCGACTTCTTTTACAGTGTCTAAAGGCGGATAGGGTTGAGTACATCCTGATATGGCGATGATCACAAATAGTACAATCAATAAACGTTGCATAGTCATCCTTTTTTATAATAATGACAAAATTTATAAGAGTTTTGTAGCTTGATTTTGTCAGTTCATCTCAAAAGTCTTGAAATGAGGGGATACTAAAACAGCCAGACGATCTTTAGGTTGCCACCGAAAGAAGGTTTAACAGCGTAAGAAGCCTGCTCACCTCCCTGCGCGTCAAAGATCGTAAAGTCACGTTTGAGACTGTAAAGGAGGTTGCTCTCAAGCCTGAGGTGTTCATTGAACTCATGGGCGATACCGATATTGCCCATGTAGTCTTTAGCCTCGACAAACCCGGAATTCTCTATGCTGCTGTCCTCGCTTAGCTTGATGAGCGACTGTGAGAAGATGATACCCAGTTTCAAGAGGGTGGCTTTACCGGCATGATAGCCGATGTTGGTACGGGGAAATCCCAGTACGACCTGAAAGCCGTCATATTGGCGGGCACGATAGCTGTAGCTGATGACCGGAAGTACCAGCGTAGACACCCTGTGATAGTTGGCAAAGGCCCCCATCTGGACAGTGTGGTCCTGATCGATCTTGTAGGAGGCAAAGGAGAAGATTCCTGCACCATAAGAGCCGTTCATACTCTTTTCAAAGGAGGAGCGAAGCGATACAGAGCTTAAGATAAACCATCTGTCATTCACAAAATAAGGTGCGTTGAGATTAATCTTGAAAGCATGCATCTCTTTGATAGGGGCACTCTTTTTGTCTCCAAAGGGCAGGTCTGCGATATTGTCCCATGAGAATGCCCAGTTGCTGTAGCTAAGACCGATGATGTCGTTATTGATCTTAAGTGTTTTCTTATGGACTTCAACACTGCCTTCGCTGCCTTTGATATCGGCGCTGGAGAGATAGGATGACTCAAGACTGACCTTGGGTTGAACGATCCTCTCAAGTAGGCCCTTTTTGAGAGCGTTTTCGGCAAGGAGTACGCCGGTTAAAAGTATGAAAAAAGAGGCGGCCTTGATAAACATTTACAGGGCCTCTTTGAAATATTCCAAAGCCTTCTTCGCGGCTTCTTTGTGTCGGACGATCGGTTTTGGGTAGCCGGGGATCGTCTGTTCAAAAAGTGCGTCCTCATCATGCAGCAGTTTAGGCTCGACCTTTGAGAGTTGCGGACAGTAGCGTTTGATATAAGCGGCATCTTTGTCAAATTTTTTGCTTTGCAGGTAGGGGTTGAAGATGCGAAAATAGGGCTGGGGGTCTACACCGGTCCCTGCGCTCCATTGCCAGGAGAGGATGTTGGAGCTCGCATCATAGTCGAGAAGATGCCTGGCAAAAAAGGCCTCTCCCCACTGCCACGGAAGCAGAAGGTCTTTGGTGAAGAAAGAGGCGCATATCATCCGCACCCTGTTATGCATACGGCCTGTTTTCAAAAGCTCGTTTACACCGGCATCGATGATAGGCACGCCTGTCTTAGCCTCGCAAAAGGCCTTATACTTCGTCTCATCTTCGATCCCTGTAAAACGGTACTTGTAGTTCTCTTTTTCGATACGGGGAAAGTGGTAAAGCAGGTAGGCATAAAAATCTCTAAAGACCAGCTGTCTGAAAAAGGCTTCGGTCGGTATGCCTGCTTTTTTCTGTTTGGACAAATATCGCAGGACCTCTCTGATGGAAATTGTACCGAAGCGAAGGTGAAGACTCAGACTCGAGGTGCCTTTGAGTTCAGGGGTATTTCGGTTTGTCTCATAATCGCTCAGTTCAAAAGTGTTAAGTATCTGATGGGGCTCATCGAAGCATACCGGTACCGCGTTAAAACCTATTGATTCGATTGCTGTTTTGAGTTTTGTTTCCCCTGAGTTCTCGAGTTTTGTAATACCCTCATAGTCCGTCGAAAAGAGCTTTTGCCCAGCAAAAGGAAACGCCTGCAGATGCTCTTTGGTGAAAAGTGTCCTTGCCTTGTTGTAAAAAGGGGTGAAGACAAGATAGGGTGTCTGATCGGCTTTAAGGACTTCATCGGGCCGGAAGATATAGGTGTCATGCAGGTAGTTGAAGGGAAGGATATGGGATACATCGAGATCTCTTTGGCGTGCATAGCTGTCGTAATCACCGCTGGCTGCGACTTCGTCAAACCCCAGGGTCGCGAGCGAGGAAAATACCTCTACCGGGTCTGCAAAAAAGAGCTTAAGGTCCAGCCCTTTTTGTTGGAGTTCTCTCTTCAGCTCAAGCACATGGGAGAAGATGAAGGCGACACGACGGTCGTCGGCGTTAAGATGCTGAAGGATAGCCGTGTCAAAAATAAAGATGGGAAAGACTTCGCCTCCCAGGGAAAGAAGCGGATTGTCTTCAAGACGGAGATCCCGTCTGAACCAGAGTATGCGTCTCATTTTCCGCTTTTAATGTCAGAGCGCAGTGCAAGCTCTTTTGGATAGGGCTGCAAGAA
>JBFEYG010000204.1:0-4341 GCA_041562275.1 Sulfurimonadaceae bacterium
ATAGCCAAGAAGCTAGGACTGGAGTGGATCTACATGGGCTATTATGTGCAGGGATGCCAGAGTCTGGAGTACAAGAGCCGCTATACGCCTTATCATGTCTTGCAGGGACGTCCATGGGATGCCCATGAACCCAGCTGGATACCGCATGAGCAATAATACCACTTTGTCAAATGAGAGATTTGAGCAAAGATTTAAGTGTTATTCCACGTTCTGATGTTAAAATGAGAAAAATATAAAAGGCTTGAGATACCATGCAACGTAACTTTATAGAGAAAAGAAGAAGACGTCCCTCTTTTGTCATTCCCGTCGTCTACTTTTTGCTTGAGATGGTACTGATGTATCTTGTCATGTCTTTGATCAATTGGGAGCTTGATTTTTCTCTCTGGCACGTCTACGCTTATCCTTTTGTAGTCATTTGGGCTGTCTATAGCAGCTTAAAACTCTACTTTGTGCTCAAACGCCAGAATATTCCCCTTGACTAGATCCAACTCAGGAAAGTGCTTTCACTTCTATCTGCACAGTGAATTCAGATTTTTTTTCCTTAGTTTGTTGATTCTACCTATGCGCTAGATAATTTATGCCTGAGAACACTTACAAGTTTACCTTTCTTATGCTCATTGCTATGCTGCTGTGGGGCGGAGGCTGGAGCGCACTCAAGATCTTAACCGAATCCGTCGGTGTCGAAGTCCTGACTTTATGGCGCTATGTCATTATGTTTGTCTCCTTCCTGCCTATTCTTTTCTTCTTTAAGACACCGCTTCGGCTTCCAAGAAAAGGTCTGAAGTATATCCTCGGCAGTTCGGTCCTGAACATTCTCTTTATGCTCTTTGCCTATCTTGGTGTCAAATACTCTACGGCAGGCAGCGGAGGCGTTATCATCACCATACTGAGTCCTCTTTTTACCTTTTTGCTTTCGCTGCTGATCTTACGGAATGTGCAGACATCCTTGCAGTACTTTGGTCTTGTTCTGGGTCTGATCGGCGGTGTCATCATGCTGAATCTGCCAAATATCGATCCCGCACTGATTTTTAAAAGTGCAGAGTTTTATTTTGTCCTTGCTGCTGCTACCTGGGCGGTGATCACGCTTCTGAGTCAGCGCTCGCACCTGCATATCAACCCAATACACTACAGTTTTTTCATCTCTATGTTCTCCATGCTGATCCTTTTCATACTTACGCTGGGTTATGACACCTCTATCGTATTTGAACAGGATCGCCGCTTTTGGCTCTCTTTACTCTATCTTGGTATCTTTGGACAGAGTGTCGCGACTACGATATTTTTTATCGCCTCGGGCAGACTCGGTTCGGCAAAAGCAAGTTCTTTTATGTTTTTGGTCCCTCTCTTTGCCGTATTGATAAGTTTTCTTGTACTGGATGAAAAGCTCCAGACCCACATCCTTGTGGGCGGGTTGGTATCACTGGTCGCGGTCTATTTTATCAATAAACGACCCCGTTCCTAAGTATGGATTTGCTGCCTTCGCTCTCTTTTATACATCAAGACAAGGCAATACCGGCAACCCATTTTTTGATATAAACTAGTGTACAATTTCATATTTGCTACCGGAGTGTATTACGATGAGTGAGCGTGTTTCATTTGCCCAACAGACAGCCGGCAAGACTGATGCTGTTTTTCTCGGTATCTATGTTGAAGAGATCTCTCCCTGGAAGTATTTCAAAGACGAGATACAGAAGGTACAATGCCCTGCCGTTATCATGATCGACAGATGGGACGGGCGCATGGGTTTTCCCGGTGGTACCCGCAACGAAGGCGAGTCAATTATTGAAGCTCTCGTACGCGAGATCAAAGAAGAGATCGGCATCACCGTCAAGCCCGACAAGATACATCCTATCGCTTCACATTCATCCAAGATAACAACACATTTCTATGGACTCAAAGTTCTGGAAATAGAGTTCTTGCATATCTACTATCATATCCTCAACAACTTTTCGCGTTCCATCCTTCTGCACGCTTACGAAGAAGGAGATGAGTCCCACTTTATGTCAGAGATCACCGGGATCAAGATTGTCCCGCTTATACAGCATGCCGGCAAAGGTATCAACCATTTTATCGGAAACCACTTCGCAGGCTCTTCCAGAGAAGACCTGCTCATACTGATGGAAGAGTTCCTCGATATGGACATATCCCCCTATACCGATAGGCAATGAGTCTTTTCAAAGAAGTCAGACGATCTCTTCTATCGCCTTGAGAAGTCCATTCTTGTACTCCGACGGCTTAAGGGCCAGTACTTTTTCCTTTTGTACCTTTACAAGTTCCTTGAACTCCCTGTCCATATCCCTATCCAAAACCTTGCGTTTCGATGCATAATACCAGCAAAGATCGTTTATCCAGTCGCTTATCTTCATGTAACCCCTATCAAAATCCGTCGGCTTCTTTGCAAACTTGTGATGGCCTGCTTTCGCATAAAGCTCGTTGTTTAGTTTTTCAAAATCCATAGGCAAGAGTAACACACCATATCTTTTTATATTTAAAATATGTCAAATAGATGGTTTATTGCAATAACGTAATGAGGTGTTTTCTAAGGAAGTTTGATGATTCTACAAGGGGAGGTTATCCCCTGTTTATGACCTTATAATCTTTACTTTGTCAGTGTATTCAGAGCACTTATAATCTCATCCATTTTTTCATTTATATGATTTACATATTCAGAGATATTATTGATTTCACTTGCGTTGGCATTCAAAGACATTGAGCTTTCAGCAATAGACTGTATCAGTATATTCGTTGTAGCCGAAGTTTCGCCTAAGCTTTTTTGTGTTCTTTCAGCAAGTTTTCTTACTTCATCGGCAACAACAGCAAAACCACGTCCGTGCTCACCTGCTCGGGCAGCTTCAATAGCAGCATTTAAGGCCAGAAGATTCGTTTGATCAGCTATATCTGAGATCGTAGATAAGATCTCTTTGGTTTCATTTGCATTTTCAACAAGCGTTTCAAGATTACTGACCATCTCATTCTCTTTCTCAGATATATCATATATGCGCGAAGTCGCATTATTGATCATATCTTTAAGTTCAATGATAGTTGTGCTATTGAGATTCTCTATTGTGTCATTAAGCTTGCGAGAGGTCTCTAGAATTTGATTTTGCGTATGGATGTTTTCTTGTCGCATATTTTGAAGAGATTCACCAAGAGAATTGATGTTATTTAACAGATCAGCCATTTTAGCTTCCACGTTAACTTTACTTCTTGCATCAAATTTTCCATTAGCAAAGTTTTGCAATGTCGTTATGGCATTATCAAGATTGTCTTCAGATGATTGCATCATGTTATTCATACTTTTTCTTAAGACATGCACATAAGGTGTTTTTGTATCTGCATCGATTCTGCACGAGTAATGTCCTTTTGAAACCCGATCTGATAAAAGGACCATCTCTCCAGCAACCCGTGTATCATCAATGACACTTGTCTGATACTGCTTAATGATCGTGTTTATGGACTTTTCCAATGGATTCTTGGCTGCTTCATTTAGCGATATCTTATTTCGTTTAAACTCTAATAGTTCTTTAAGTTCATCGAGGACTTTTACCGTGTTTTTTATTTCCCCAACAGGCTGGAGCGTCTGGAGAGACATCGTAATAATAAACGTTATCACTATACCGCCGAAGAGTAAAAAAATTGAATCCGTTAGAAACACACCAGCTGCCAAAATCGAAAAGACAATCACCAATATAATGTTTTTTTGTAAAGTATTCATTGTGCCAGCATCCTATCTTAGTGTTTTATATAGTTCTTGAGCTTCTTGGATCTCTTGAACTGAAGGTTTTCTTCTACATGAAATATAGGTCTTCTGCTTTGTTACAGGATCATATTTTGGATAGACGGTTGCAAACACCCAGTAAAAACCACCGTCTTTTGTATTGTTTTTCACATAGCCGCTCCATATATTTCCACTTTGAACAGTAATCCACAGATCTTTGAATGCAGCTTTAGGCATATCCCGACTACGGACAATATTGTGTGGTTTCCCTACCAGTTCATCAATGCTATAACCCGCTATTTTGCAAAAATCATCGTTAGCGAACAATATAATGCCTTTCTCATCGGTTTGGGATACCAAAAAATCCCCCTCCTGTAATACATACTCTCGCATCAATTTTTCCTTTCTGTTATTTAGAAAACAATCCACCACTTACTTATCAAAATAATTGTGATTTTTGATAGAAAAAATCACAGCATAGATATAAAATATCCCTCACTATTTTATATCCTACTATATTATAGGTAAAAAAATGGTTGCATAATAATGACTTTACACGATATCCGAAAGAAATAAATAAAAGACAGCCGGCAAGATGATTCAAATCAACTCAGCCATAGACCTAT
>JBFEYG010000205.1:0-4339 GCA_041562275.1 Sulfurimonadaceae bacterium
AAGAGCCCTTCGGCAAAAGCAGAAGCGATCTTCTTGACCCACTCAAGATTTGCCTTATGCCGTTTTTCCAAGAGTGCATCTTCATCATAATAGGCAAAGCGCTTATGGGTCCGAATGGCATAGCGTGAAGCGATCTCAGCCCGGCTCAGAAGCGAAGCCTGCGAATGCTGTGTATCTGAGTTCGCGATCCCAAAGGTGAATGAAAGCGGCATATCAATACTGTCATGCTCGATGATATAGACTTCTTTGAGTTTTGCGATCAGAAGATTGATATAGGCTGCGTTCGAACAGATAAGCACGAACTCGTCCGAGCCCATCCTGAAGACATTCGTCTTAAGATGCGCATCCGAAGAGATCGACCCGGCGATCTCTTTTAAGATCTGTGCTGTCTCCTGAAGGTAAAGATCACCTATGCGCTGTCCGAAACTGTCATTGATGTGCGAAAAATTATGGATGTCGATATAGATGACAGAGAAGCAGTGACCTGCTTCCTGCATAGCTTCCATCTCTTTTAGAAGCTTGTTTCGATTTGGGATATTGGTGAGCTGATCTGTCTCATAGGTATATTCGATGACCTTGATCTGTTCTTTTATCTTTTTGTTAAAATCAAAAAGCGTGCGATACACGGTTCCTAATTCGCTTTTTGACTGCAAAAGCAGGACTTGATCACGGCGCTTGACCTCGTCTTTATCCTTAAGAAACTCCAGCAAGGTATTTAAAGAGTGCCTGATATCCGCAAATATGAACCAGGCGATCAGAAGGACCAAGAAAAGAGGCAAGACCAACATTATTATATTTGTACTGAACCTTTCACTGTCCTCTTTTAACACCTTGTCAATCTTCATCTTGACGACATTGCTGTTAAGGGCCTCGACTTTTTTGATATTGTCCATATAAACATCATGATAATGCAGCCACAGCGTGATATCTATCCCGCTCACTTTTTGCCCAACCTGTGACTTCAACTCTTCGAGCATCTGATTAAGATGGATGAATGAAGGCGTCGAATAGAGTCTGTAGTACGCTTTGATGACATCTGCATCGGCAAAGGTCTTGAAGTGATCAAGATAGGTCTGAGACTTGGCATCCTGAGTGATAATAAGATCGTACCAGAGCTGATCGAACTCCTCTTCACGCCCTACCGCCACTTGAATAAGCGACTGCTGCAAAGCGGTATATTCGATCGCGGAGATAAGGTTGAAGTAGGCATTAAAATCATTCGACTCGATATGTGCTGTCATCAAAGCGACCAGATCGATGAAATGTTTGATCAATGAGTCTGTATAATAACGTACGATCTCATCACCTTCGATCTTGCCCCTGTCTATATCAAGACGCATTGCTCTCAACTTGGCGATCTCTTTTGTCAAAAACATGATCTTTGCATTGATCTTTTCACTCGGCAGCTCTTCAAGTTTATGACGGCAGGAGTCAAACCTTGACATCTTTTTAT
Organism: Sulfurimonadaceae bacterium; assembly: GCA_041562275.1. Taxonomy (GTDB): domain Bacteria; phylum Campylobacterota; class Campylobacteria; order Campylobacterales; family Sulfurimonadaceae. The sequence continues at coordinate 1,454 of JBFEYG010000205.1, forward strand.
CCGTCTCGAGACGCACCTGCTCCAAATCACTCTTGATATGTCCATGCGTAGCGACTGCGATCGAATAAGCACGCTCTTTTTGTAGACTGAAAAGTATCGTATTGAGTTTTTGTGCCGTCTCAAAAGCAAACAATATCTTCTGAGTATGCCTATGCTCTTTGTAGCTATCATTGAGAAAAGCAAAGTTCCAAAAAAGTACACCCGAGATCAAGAAGATGATCAGAAATGCGACTTTGATCTTGACACTGAAACGGCTTAGAAAATAGAGGATTAGGTGTATCATCCCAGCGTACTATCTCTTTACCGCAAGAAGCTCTGCCACTTCTTTAGCATGATACGAAATAATGATATTTGCACCAGCACGTTTGAATCCGATCATCGTCTCCATCATCACACGCTCATAATCGATAAGCCCTTCCCTTCCGGCAAGCTTCAACATGGCATACTCTCCGCTGACATTATAAACTGCCAGCGGTCTCGTCGTGTTCTCTTTGATATCGCGGACGATATCAAGATAGGCCAAGGCAGGCTTTACCATCAAGATATCAGCACCCTGCGCCTCATCTTCCACACTCTCTGCAATAGCTTCGATCCTGTTTGCCGGATCCATCTGGTAAGTAGAACGGTTTCCAAAACTCGGAACCGACTCCGCCACATCTCTAAACGGCCCGTAGTATCCGCTTGAGAACTTGGTCGAATAGGCCATGATAGGAAGGTCACTGTATCCGCCTGCATCCAAAGCCGTTCTCAGCGTCTCGATGATCCCGTCCATCATCCCACTTGGTGCTATCATGTCTGCACCCGCTTTGGCATGCACAAGTGCCTGTTTTGCAGAAAGTGCAAGCGTAGAGTCATTGTCTACCGTCTCACGTTCCATATCCAAGATCCCGCAATGCCCGTGATCGGTGTATTCACAGAAGCAAAGATCCGTTACGACGAACATCTCCGGATGGGCTGCTTTTATTTCTCTGACAGCCTTGGCGATGATCCCGTGCTCGCATAAGGAGTCTGAACCCACCGAGTCTTTAACGGCCGGAATACCAAAAAGGATGATGGAGTACAGACCTAATGACTTCAGCGTCTCACACTCTTTTACAGCCTCGTCGATGCTCATTTGAAAGACTCCCGGCATCGAGGCGACCTCGATCTTTATCCCTTCACCCGGACGGACAAACAGTGGATAGATAAAATCATTGACCGACAAAGAGGTCTCTTTAACGAGGTTTTGAAGCTGCGGATTGATACGCAAACGGCGGAAACGGTGAAACATGATAAGCCTTGATACAGATCGTCCCTTTAACCTTGGGTAGATTAAAAAGTGATATAATTTTGTTAATATTAAAATATTTAGCTATTCTAACAAATCAATATACAAAAAGCAGTTAAACATGAATCTAGAGATATCAGAAGTTGCCAATCTACCCACAAAACACGGAACCTTCAAGATACAAGCCTTCAAGGAACATCATAAAGAACACCTGGTGATCTTTACAGAAGTGCTCCCTGACGCCCCTATAGTCCGAGTACACTCAGAGTGCCTTACCGGCGATGCGCTTGGAAGTCTGAAATGCGATTGCGGTGACCAGCTTGATTATGCACTGCAGATGATTGCCAAAGAGGGCGGTATGGTGCTTTACCTTCGTCAGGAAGGACGCAATATCGGCCTGCTGAACAAGGTCAATGCCTATGCGCTTCAAGACAAGGGTTTTGACACAGTCGCTGCGAACCATCAGCTCGGTTTTCCGCCGGATGCGCGTTCTTACGAGATCGTGCATGATATCTTGAAACACTTCAATATCAACCGCATCAGACTGCTGACCAACAATCCCGAAAAGATAAAATCATTACAGGCTATAGAGATCGTTGAGAGACTCCCTATCGTCGTTGATACAAATATACATAATGTGGATTACCTGCAGGTCAAAAAAGACCAGATGGGGCACTTGCTGTAATTTATACACTTCGGCGAGCGCAGCTCACCTTCGTTGCGATGACTCTGCGTCCTATCCTATGCTTTGAAATGGCATAGGACACACGTCTTCAGCAGAGTGCTAGCGGACAGATGAACGTCCTTAGAGTTAACCTTGTCGAACAACTGTTCAGATTTACTGATTTTCTCTTCCTAAAAACTTTTTTCTTTAATACACTTCAACTTCCTAGAAAGTATTATACTTATTATTTTGCATTGGAGTGTAGAGATAAAAGATAACATTTTTAAAGAAATAGAATGATAGTCAGTGTGGATTAAAAAAGAGAAAACCCTGCCAAAGGCAGGGTTGGAATAACTTAAACTTCTAAGATTAGAAGTTGTACGTTAGGTAAACTTGAAGAGTAGTATCTGTTTTATCTTCAGTTGCTACATTTTCATAATCAAAGTCATCTTGAATAAGCGCTACAGCTGCATCAAGTGGTCCGAAAGATTTACCTGCAGTCAATGCGATCTCAGTTACTTCTCTATCATTTGCACCCGTTGTATCGATCTCAGAAGAGTAGAAACCTAGCTTTAGATCAACACCAGCAGCAGTACCTTCAGCCGTTACTGCGTATGAATCCGCACCTGTTGCACTTACAGTATTACGGTTCCAGAACATCTCAGTATACAGTTTAGACTGGCCAGTGTTTGTCGCAGTATTTGAAACACTACCTAGTGCACCTTTATCATCTACAGAAGAGTAAGCAGCTTTAACAGTTACAACATCTTTAACCGCATAGCCAAGCATTACAGCATAAGCGTTGTCATTATCTACTGAATCTGCATCAATATCAGTGTACTGACCACCGATCGATAGACCTTCAACCAATGAACACTCGATATCAGCTTGTAACCAATATGCAGTAGCAACTGTTGGCATGTCATAGTACCATGCCTGGAAAGTCAAAGGCTTG
>JBFEYG010000206.1:0-4333 GCA_041562275.1 Sulfurimonadaceae bacterium
TAAACAAAAACTCAATCAGCATCCTTACCAACTCAAGAATAATGATAAACTCCAGTAAAGCAACGACTAAATGAGAGAAACTGTCTATCTCATGCATATCTTTGATAGCCATAAAAAGTGCCAGTGTTATAAAGAATTTGATAAAGATCGGAGCTTTCTCCAAGGTAAAATAACGCTTCATACCTACCCTTTTTTTTGATCGGATTATACCTTATTTCGCTACAATACAGTACTATTTATCTGGAGAAGCCAATGGATGATCTGCTAAAAATACTTGACCCCCTTCACTCGGAAGACCTTGCTAATACAGAGCATCCTTCGATCTTTGATGAGAACGAAGCCTATGATATGCTTATTATGAGAATACCCGTCGTTGACAAACTCCTTGAGATGAGTTCCATGGGTTTTATTATCACACCCGAAAAGAGTTATTACTATGACAAAAATGCCAAGCAGTTCCACGTATTTGATGATCGCTTCAATGGTCCCTACAAGACCATCGATGCCATGGTAGACAGACTGCTCAGGGCATTCTCAAAGTATAAAGACCTCACAGCGGACATGGAAGAGTTTCTCTACCTTGACAAGACGGCCAATAACTTCATGACCCAATGGCTGGATCTCAAACGCGATATCTTACGCATCGAACGCGTCTTGCTGCGCACCTCTGAAACGATGAAAGAAGTCATCGAGTATTATGAAGGTCAGGATGACTTTCCGATCAATAATTTCGTCGACCTTCACGAACACCTTGACCGCACGACACGGTCTGCGACTCTGCAGCTTTCCAAACTCGACTATCTTTACAGTTTTTACAACACCCGCACCAATGAGAAGATGAACTCTTTGATCTTTGCATTGACTATCATCTCAGCTGTTTTCCTTCCTTTGAACCTTGTGGTGGGTTTTTTTGGGATGAACACGAGTGGTCTTCCTTTTGCAGAGGGCGGTATGGGAACATTAAAAGCGGTTGCCCTCATGGGGACACTGATGATCATCACCTCAGTCGTCGTGTATCTCTCCTATAAAAAAGTCAAGACGCCCGAAGAGTGATCCTGTGCTCTACTGATCAAGCTCTATTTCAGAGAGTATATTGACGACAACAGGTCTTTTCAAGACTTCATCGACTTTTTGTTTGATACTTGTAAGCTGGGTATTCGTCAGAATCAGCGTACTTCTTGTTTCAATATAGATAACAGGAGTCTCTCTGCTCAGATCCACCGAAAGTGTCCTTAGCCCTACTTTTTGATCTTCCAGTAGAACATATTCAAGCGTCTTTAACTGTTGAAAGATCTTGTTCTGTTCAATGACTTTAAAGAAGGAGAAGAAGAGAGGAACGGTAATACCAACAAGAAGGAGACTGGTAACGACAATCCCTCTCGTCGCCCGCTTTACCGGTGAAAAACCAAGGATCAAAAAAGTCAAAGACGCCGCAAGTGTGATTCCGGCCAGATTGGTCATAAAAAGAAGAAATGAGCCGTACACGACTTCCCAGTTTCCCCAACCTATACCAATACCTGTTACACTCAAAGGAGGAACCAAGGCAACGGCTATAGCGACTCCTGCAAGACTTTTTGCGACTTCAGATTTTGCATAGGCATAGGCTCCGGCCACACCTGAGATGACAGCCACCATCAGATCAAGAATATTCGGATTCAGCCGGCTTCTCATCTCGTCAGTCAGAAGATTGAGCGGCATCAGATAGGTATACAGACAGGAGAAGATCAACGCTGTGACTATCCCGAAGAAGAGCGTCATACTGCTCTCTTTTAAAAGCTCCTTTTCTCCGCGCAACACACCCATGGAAAACGAGATGATAGGGGCCATCATCGGGGCGAGGATCATGGCACCGATGATCACAGGAGTCGAACTCTGAAAGAGACCTGTCGTCGCAAGCAGAGTACTTAAGACGATAAGGACGATAAAGGCAGGTGAAAGTTTGGAGCTTTGACGCAGACTTACAAACAGTTCTTTAAAATCTTCTTCATCTGCCTTGGGAAGAAAAGAGACGGGTGCACTTACAAGCATCTTGCTCATCTCTGCCTTGGGAAGACCTTTTACCCGGACTGTCTCTTTTTCTTCCTTGGGTGTCATCTGCCTCTGCGCATCAGAGACATTGCGTCCAAGATAGATCTTCACGGCATTTCTCAGGACCTTAAAAGAGACCTTTTCTTCCGTATGGGCATTCCCCTCAGCCATGTACTCAATTGGTGTCGGACTGGTAATGACAATATCCGAAGAAGCTATAAGACCGACGCTTTCAGGAAGGTTTTCAATCAAAAGCCTGTTACGAAAATGACTCAAGAAAAGATAATACATATACGCAATAATGCTTGCGGGAGCCAAGACGAGTGCATGGAGCCTGCCATCATGAAAAGAGAGGTCCTCTTTTAAGAGATTACGGCTCATCCCACTGATATTATGTTCAAATATCATAATACCTGTTGCAGCTGTATTGGTCACGTTACCCTTGGCAGTAGTAATCGTATAACTCTTAAACGACAGATTCATCATATCAGAAAAAAATGCACCGACTCTTTTGAAGTAACCGCTGTAATCACCGGATATTCGATTCATCCCGTGAACATTGCCGATGACAACATTGCCGATGACAGGGTGTGTGTTACAGGTAAGAAGATCTACAGGAGTCGCTTCTGTAGCATTTAAGACATCATCGATGGCATCATACATATCCGTAGCGATCCCATAATTAAGCACTGCATATCGACAGTGATCATTTGGGATTATGCCCAGCTCTATTTCTGGTGGCAGGTTCTTTGTGAAGAGTGCTTTGATCTCATCATCACAAAAGTAGAGTAGATAGAGCCTCTTTTCTGGTACAGGATCGAACTGTGCGAAGGAGAGCACTTCGACCTTTAGTTGGTACTGTTCACTTAGATATTTTAGTATACTCTCGACCGCTGCGTGATCCGCATCGGCACCAAGCAGAAGGATCACATGCTTATCCATCATCTCTCTTTTTCCAATCATATCCTAAAAATCGGCCACACGCAACATGAGAAAAGTTTATTCTATCCCTCTTCTGTACCTGCGGTACCATACTTCTGCCCACTTTCTGACTTCAAGAAAGACAAACACACTTATTCCCATAGCCAAGATATAACCCAATGCCTCGGCATCAGGAAGCTGGGCATGAAAAAACTCACTCGCAAAAAGAAGAATAGAGACTTGCAGAACGGTTCCGATCAAGATACCGACCCAGAGGTAAGGGTTGATTGTAAGGCTGCTGCGTATATGCCTTAAAAAAGGTTCATGTTCTTTTATCGACTGCAGACCATTCACCCAGGTAGCGACAATAACAGCTGTAAAAACAGAAGAGACGGCGACCTCATAACTTTGGGTCGTTATCGTATGGTGAAAAAGCCACAATCCAAGCAGTCCGATGATAAAAGAAGCATAGAGTGTCCGTGCGATCTGAGCACTGTCAAAAAACTGTTCTTCAGGCTTCTTCGGCTTTTTTTTCATGACGTCACCCTCTTCTTGGATAAAGGGAAAGGTCTTGTCCAGAGCACTGTCAGCGACCAGATTAATCCATAGGATCTGCAGCGGATACAGAGGAAGAGGATACCCGATCAGGATAGCTCCGGAGATCAAGACAATCTCGTCGATGCTGGTCGAGACAAGAAAATAGATCGATTTTCGTATATTAGCTGCGATGACACGCCCCTGTCTCACGGCTTCGATGATGACGGAGAGATCGTTGTTCAGCAGTATCATCTTGGCCGTCGCTTTTGCTGCCTCGGCACCGTTGCCCATAGCAATTCCCAGGTCAGCTATCTTAAGTGCCGGTATGTCATTCGCACCATCTCCCGTGACGGCGACAATTTCGCCCCTCTGCTGTAGAAGTTTGACAATCCGATGCTTATTTTCAGGAAGCATACGCGCCCAGACCGTCGTCTTGTCGAGTTTCTCAGCAAGCGTCTGCTCGTCCATCAGGGCGATCTCGGGACCACTCAAAACTGCGTTGCCTTGTGTGAAAATACCGACTTCTTCCGCAATAGCTTTTGCCGTAAGTGCGTTATCTCCTGTGATCATGATAAGATGGATCCCGGCATCTTTTGCCGTTTTGACCGCATCTCTTACATCCTCTTTAGGCGGGTCAAGAAAACCGACAAGTCCTACGATATCGATCTGCCACTGTTCGATGTCATCGCTTACGTATTCGCCCACACCCATGGCCAATACCCGCAGACCTTTTCGGGCAAAATCATCATGTGCCTTGTCAAGAGACGCAAAGTCCTCACTGTTGAGGGCAAACTCTTTAAGCGATTCATACGCGCCCTTGACAACGATCTTGTGCTCTTCATGAATA
>JBFEYG010000207.1:0-4326 GCA_041562275.1 Sulfurimonadaceae bacterium
CTTATGTGTATATACTACACATTTAAATGAATAAAACATTCTAAATATAGATTAAAATATAAGTTTTAATGTATAGTTTAAGCTTAGTTCCTATAAACTCTATCTCATGGATTTGGCAGATGTGTTCAATATTCTTCATAATGCAGTTGAGTCGCAGTATATGGGTAAGAAGATCTCTCAAAAAGAGATGGCTAAAAAGGTAGGTGTCTCGATGCGAACCTATCAGGATTGGAAGATAGGAAATTCCGCGCCCCAAGCCGCCCGAGTTGTACTGCAAATGCTCGCAGAACTCGATGATGAAGATATTGTAAGAGTAGTACGAAAGATCAATAAACTGAAGGATGAAAATTGAGCAGCTTAAGCGAACATGAACGAATCGGTCTGGAAGATGTCTTTTTATGTCTAGGAAAAAAAGAGAGCATCAAAGAGAGGATAGACGAGCATAGAAACCGTCTCTTATGCAGCTTGCGTTTGATAATCAAAAAAGGAGTCCCGGCAGGATTTTCTTACGTTAAATCAAAAAAATTTATCTTTCTTCAACAGCTAAATGGGGATAAATCTAAACTTTTTCGCCATTTTCGCCCTAAAAACAGGGAAAGCAAGTAATCTTTAAGGAAAAAATCTATAAAGTATTCGCAGTTGATTAACTTAGAGCTTTAAATGAGAGCTTTAAGTTATGACAAAACATTAAACTCACAAGAGGGTATAAGATGAATAAAGCACAATTCGTTGAATTAGTTCAAAAAAGTGGCGACTACAAAACTAAGGTAGAAGCAGAATCTGCAATCAAAGCATTCACTGAAGCTGTAACTGAAGCACTTGTTGCTAAAGAAGATGTTTCTCTAGTAGGATTTGGTAGTTTTGCTTCTGCTCTTCAAAAAGGCAAGAGTGGTAAAGTTCCGGGAACTAATAAGACTTATACTACATCTGACAAGATGGTACCTAAGTTCAAAGCAGGAAAAGGTCTTAAAGACCGCGTAGCTGCAGGTAAATAATTACCTTATCGGCTTCGGCCGATTCCTTTCTTCGTCAAAATCCCAATAGTTTTTTTTAAGATTTTAAATATCAAAGTTTAAAAAAGCCTATTTATCGTACTGAGGTAGAGCGTGAATATTTTTTCCAAACTCTTTTCTTCTTCCTCCACAGACTCAAAAAAGACCCATGATAATATTTTCGCGTCGCTGCAAGCTCTGCTCGAAGATGATGCCGAGTTCTACAGCCACACACCCCTCTTTCATCTGCAGAACAAGCAAGTCATCGATTACATGATGCTGCATCCAAAGCTTGGTATCGTACTCTTTAATTTTTTTGACTATGATGCAAAAAGCTTGAAAAATGTGACCGCTTCACCTGCCCAGGAAAATGACACGCATGCCCAGATAAGGCCCAGTTCCTATAAACACTGCATACAGATGCTTCTTGACGAGACCTTCCATGCCCAGATCGCGCCTGTACACTCCATACTGATCTGTCCTAATTTGAGTGAAGACGAATTTGATACCTTGGATGAAAGTTTTCACCTGCTTATCCCAAAAAGCCTGACCCTCTTTAACAATAATATCGATGAGAACTATACACAGATCATCGTGAATAACCTTGATACGAATACCGGCTATGATATTGACAAGATAAAACAGGCACTTTTTGCAGAGCTCCTCATTCCGCAAAACAGACAACTCATGTCTGCTCAACAACAACGATTAGTACACATGGATCTTAAAGAGAACCTTTTGCTAAAGGGTCTTCCGGGATCGGGAAAAAGTTCTCTTCTTGTAGCAAAAGCCCTGTATGAGAAGATGAAAGACCCGAAACTGTCTTTGATCATCTTTGCAGAACGCTCCTGTAATGTGCACCTGCTTCAGTCTCTGATCTTTCAATTCATTGAAAACTCCCATTGGGGTATGAATCCTGCCGATATCACTGTCAGTAACTTCGAGTCTATCAAACGCCGTTCACGGGAAAAAGAGAGATATGACCTCGTCGTCTGCGACAATGTCAATGAGGCAGACGTTAAGAGCTTATATTCCCTTTTAAGCAAAAGAGGACATCTTTTGGCCTCTTCTTTTTATCCGTTAAAAGAGATCGCCCACCATAGTCTGGATGAAAGCTTCCGTCTTCCTCCGGCTTTGTGCGCAGCTTGCGAGGGGATACATGTAGAGAAGCTGGAGAAGTACCTAAGCGTTCAAAGCGGAAATATCTTTATGAAAACGATACTGATACTGAGCGAGCTTATAAAAGAGATCTCCTTTGATCAGATCACCATCGTACACCATAACAAAGAAGAGTCCCTTCAGCTGCAAACCGAGATCAATGCCTACTTCAATCCGATCTGCTATCTCTATGATGAAGCAGCTAAAGAAGAGGACAAAATTATGATCTATCCTCTCAGCCAGATAGGCTGTCTCAACAATGACTATATGATCATCATCCTCGATGAAGAGAGTGTCTATGATCCGATAGAGCTTATCTCAAGAGCCAATCAAAAAAGCTTTATTCTAAGCGAAGATATAGATATAGACCAGATATTAGACCAAATAAAAGGAAAACTGAATGAAATCGATTAAAATACTCCTACTGTTGCTGAGCCTGACGCTTTTAGCCCAGGCTGCATCTTTGCACGAGTCATTAAGCAAGACATCCAAGAGCAAAAACCCTGTTGTCGTATTGGAGACGACGCAAGGAAAGATCATTCTGGAGCTCTTTCCAAAGGTCGCGCCTTTAGCAGTTGAGAACTTTATCACCCATGTCAAAAACGGCTATTACGATGGTCTAGTCTTTCACCGTATCATCAAAGGGTTTATGATCCAAGGCGGGGACCCTACCGGAAGTGGACGCGGAGGTGAATCCATCTGGAAGAAACCATTCAAAGATGAGTTTGCACCCAATGTCGTCTTTAACCGTAAAGGCATCCTCGCTATGGCCAATGCCGGTCCTTCGACCAACGGAAGCCAGTTTTTCATTACCGTAGCACCGACACAATGGCTCAACGGACATCACACCATTTTTGGCGAAGTCAAAAGCGGATATGAGAATGTACGCAAACTTGAGATGGTCGATGTTTCACCCCGTGACAACCGTCCCCTGGAGGATCAAAAGATCATCAAAGCCCACTTAGAAGAAAACTAGTCTTTCCCTCGGATATCACTAAAGCTGGACACGATTCAGCTTTTATCTAAGTTCCTCAGCACGTATCATTATCCATTTAGCTTCTTTTGAGTATAATCTCCGTTTTATAGCAAAATGTAACCAAACTGTAACAATACAGAGCGTTATTTAAGGGGATTTAATGGATATTCACACGGTTAAAAAACTTGAGACCAAGGCAGCTGAAAGCTCTCAGTCAGATTTCTTGCGCATGGGGATCGCTCTGGCATTCATGGTCGCTGTACTCTGGTACAGTTTTGGTGCAGACAATGTCACTAACAATGCTTTTCTTGCTATAGCAGCTGTATTCGGTGCCTATATGGCGCTGAATATCGGGGCTAATGATGTTGCGAACAATGTAGGGCCGGCTGTCGGCTCCAAAGCACTTACTATGGGTGGAGCCATTGCCATAGCGATGATCTTTGAAGCAGGCGGTGCTTTGATCGCCGGCGGTGATGTCGTCAGTACCATCAAAAAAGATATCATCGATCCGGCAATGTTTGTCAACAGCCAGGAGTTTATCTGGGCCATGACGGCAGCCCTTCTTGCCGGCGGTATCTGGCTTAACCTTGCGACCTCTGTAGGCGCTCCTGTGTCAACGACCCACTCCATCGTCGGCGGTGTTATGGGTGGCGGTATTGCAGCAGCAGGCTTTGCAATCGTCTCCTGGGACACTATGGGTCAGATCGCTGCCTCCTGGGTCATCTCTCCTGTTTTAGGTGCCATCATCGCTGCACTCTTTTTATATACCCTTAAAAAAAGTATTCTCTATAAAGAGGACAAGCTCTCTGCCATGCGCAAGATGGTCCCTATCTATGTCGCTCTTATGGCCTTTGCCTTTGCGACATACCTGACACTCAAAGGTCTTAAGAAGATCTGGCCAAGTATCATCGAGACGGCCAATGCTGTCACCCCATTTACCTTTGAAATGGCAAAAAAACCGACACTTTTTACAGCTTTGAGCATAGGCCTTATCAGTGCTGTTATCGTCTATCTTGTCGTTAGACCTATGGTGGCCAAGGCCTCACGTTCTTTGCAAAACAGCGTCAGAGATGCCAATTCACTCTTTACAATCCCGCTTATCTTTGCAGCGGCGCTGCTGAGTTTTGCACATGGGGCAAATGATGTCGCGAATGCCGTCGGTCCGCTGGCCGCGATCGCCGACGCTGTTCAAAGCAGTGC
>JBFEYG010000208.1:0-4318 GCA_041562275.1 Sulfurimonadaceae bacterium
AGGACATGTCGGTGCCAAGTTCAAGATGACTGAACAGGCAAGCAAAGACGGGTATTATTCAGCTTTTATCTATCGTTAGTATGACATTTAACCAGGACTCGTCTTCCCGTTGGGGGCGGGTGTCTTTAAGAACAAGCATCTTTACACAGTGAAATGGACTCTCTTTTAGAAGTTCTGCAAAACTCTCCTGCGTATACGCGTTAAAAAACCTTCCTTCTTTTATGAACTCATTCTCCCCATATTTAAACGAAGCGTAGAGTGTCCCCTTCTCTTTGAGCGCAGACGCAAGCTTGTTTAGTATCTCGGGCATCTGTTCTTTGGAGATATGTAACAAAGAGGCGGAGGCCCAGATCGCGTCAAACTGCTGCTGAAACGCCAGTTCTTCAAAACTGAGGTGCAGGACCTCCAGTCCGAGAAGTCCAGCAGCGAAGTTACACATCTGCACAGAGTTATCAAAGGCAGTGACCTCATGGCCTTTGTTCTTGAAGTAGAGACTGTCCCGTCCCGATCCGCAGCCTGCATCCAAGATCGAAGACGGTTTCGCGATATACGTTTCAAAAAGTTCATATTGGACATGCATATCTTTGTCCAAAGTCTCTTCGATGAATCTCTTGGCGTTGTCTTGGTAGTATTTCTGGGTCGATGTCATCTAAGCCTGTCGTACATCTTCTGCATCAGGGGCAGGGTGAGATTATGTCTCTGCGCGGTTTCGATAAGATAATGGCAGAGGGTCTCCAGCTCATTCTCTTGTGCATTTTGCATGTCAAGCCAGAGCGATGTCGGCGCATCGGCAGGAAGTTTTGAAGCGGTATCCAGAGCCTTCTGGACATCTTTTCCTTCAAGTGCTATGCCTTCTGCTTTGGCGACAGAGAGGATCTCATTCAGCACAGCGGCGAGCTCTTCTTTATGTTCTGCGTAGACAGTTCCCATACCGACCTGATGGTAGGAAGTCAAAGTGCCCATGGCAGAGATGAAAAGGAACTTCTTCCAGAGCTCTTTTTTGATCTCAGGCGAGAACTTGCAGCGAAGTCCTGCTCTGTTCATCAGAGGCTCTAAAAGTTCCTGCACGTCTTCGGGGAGTATCAGCGCGAAGACATTGGTCGACTTCTTGATCACGCCGGCTTCGAGCTTGTGCGAGACGATATAGACACAGGCATCGATCACTTTGGCAGGGGTAAGCGGGCGGAGCCGGTCAGCGTTGTTGACCCCGTTGGCGACAGGGATGACAAGTGTCTTCTGCGTAATAGCTCCTGAGAGCAGCTCAAGTGCTTCTTTTGAGTGATAGGTCTTGGTACACAAGAAGAGGATGTCCAGAGGCTCCTGTGTAGTCTCTAGCGCCATAGTCGGATGGTAGATAGTCTCAGTATCCACATCGATGACCTTCAGCCCCTTCTCCTGGATGGCTTTGAGGTGTTCACCCCGTGCGATGAAGATTATCTCATGCTCATCTTTGAGCGAACAGAGTTTGGCACCGATGTATCCGCCGACACCTCCCAGTCCTGCTATCGCTATCTTCATCTTCTCTCCTTATGGCATATCGTGTTAGTTGAAAAATTATATTGAATTCTAGCTATAAAAGTCATATAATAAGAAAAGACGGGTTGATAATGAAGTCTCCTTCTTTGTGCTCTTGCACTGAACAGGTTCCTGTCAGTGAAGAGCAGAATAGGATCGGAGAGTGTTTAAAACCTATAAAGAGGAGGAAGTTTTTATGAAAGAAGTATTGCTCAGTCTTGCCCGAGCGGCGATCAAGAGTGCTTTTCTAAACGGAAAAATTGACACCTCCTTTGTAGAGGAGTATCCTGAACTGCAAGAGCAGGGTGCTTCTTTTGTCACATTGACACAAGATGGTCAGCTTAGAGGCTGTATCGGTTCTATTATTGCCCATCGTCCTCTCTTGGATGACATCATCCACAATGCCAAAGCCGCAGCGTTTAAAGACCCGCGGTTTATGCCTTTACGCGAAGAGGAACTGGAGAGGACGAAGATCGAAGTCTCTTTGCTGACACCTCCGCAGTACCTGGCGTATGAGGACAGTGCCGACCTGAAGTCCAAGATCCAAGTCGGTATCGACGGGGTGATACTTAATCAAGGAAACAATCAAGCGACATTCTTGCCGCAGGTATGGGAAGAACTCAGTGAGTTTGAACTTTTCTTTTCCCATCTCTGTCAGAAAGCAGGTATGGATTCGGAGTGCCTTGAGTCGCACCCCGAGATCTATACCTATCAGGTTGAAAAGGTGAAAGAGTCATGAAATTTTATAAACCAACCGCTAAAGAAGATAAACTCCAATGTATACTCTGTCAGCACTACTGCAAGATAAAGGAGGGGCAAACCGGTCTTTGCGGGGTCAATAAAAATGTCGGTGACAAGATAGAGTGTCTGGTCTACGGATACCCTTCGGCGATGAATATCGACCCGATTGAGAAAAAACCGTTATACCATTTTCTTCCAGGTTCGAAGGCTTTCTCTTTTGGTACAGTAGGATGCAATTTTCACTGCCCGTTTTGTCAGAACTGGAATATCTCCCAGACACATGATATCGATACATCACAATACTTCTCGCCTGAGCGTATGGTCCAGCTTGCGCTTGAATATGACTGCCGGTCTATCGCCTACACCTATAACGAACCGACGATCTTCTACCCCTATGCCAGAGACATCGCGCTTGAAGCACAAAAACACGGTCTGAAAAACGTCTTTGTCTCTAACGGATTTGAATCCAGTGAAGTGATCGATGATATGAAAGGGATCATGGACGCGGTCAATGCCGACCTGAAGTCCTTTGATGCAAAGTATTATAAAAAAGAGCTGGGCGGGAACCTGGAGAAGATCCTGGAAAACCTGAAGCATTTTGTCGCAAACGGGATATGGCTGGAGGTGACGACGCTGATCGTACCGACACAAAATGACAGTGATGAAGAACTTGAGAACATAGCAGGGTTTATCGCCAAAGAACTTGGAGTAGATGTCCCCTGGCACATCACGGCCTTTCATCCCGACTACAAAGAGCTTGATCTTCCTTCTACCTCTATAGATACCTTGAAAAGAGCCTATGATATCGGTAAAAAACATGGACTCAACTATATCTACATAGGCAATGTCAATTATGAGACACCGACACGCTGTCCTTCCTGTGATGAGGTCTTGATCGAGAGGGATTATTTCAGGCATACGTCTAACCACATGAAGGGCTCGCATTGCCCTAAATGCGGCACAACAATAGCAGGAGTCTTTGATGAATGATCGACATATGAGTGTTGCCGGCACTTTTTATCCGGCAGAGTGCGGTGAGATCAACCGGTACATCGATACCTTTAATGCAGCAGTTGAGGTTAAGAAAAGCCTTGATTTTATGCCAAGAGCCATCATTGCCCCGCATGCAGGTTATGTCTACAGCGGATTTACGGCGAACGCGGCGTATTCCCTGATCGATACGGCAAAGATCAAAAGAGTCCTCGTTATCGGCCCGAGCCACAGAGTATACCTCAGAGGTGCCAGTGTCGCCTTGTATGAGAACTATGCATCGCCTTGCGGTATGTTGAAGATAGATCAGAAGTATTCAAAAGCCCTGGTCGACAGATATGAGGCACTCGGCTTTGAACCCTCGGCACACAACGAGCACTCGACAGAGACACAGGTCCCGTTTATACAGCACTACTTCAAAGATATAAATCTTGTCGAGATCGTCTACGGGGATATCGATTACCGCGAGCTGATTCCTATCATCGAAGATGCGCTTAGCGATGAAGAGACCTTTGTCGTTATCAGTACGGACCTGAGCCACTTCTATACCCTGGATGAAGCGAACAGGCTCGATTCGGTTTGTCTGAAAGCGGTAGAAGAGATGGACCTGAACGGTCTGAATTCAGGCTGTGAGGCCTGCGGGATGATCGGTGTAAAAGCGGTCGTGAGTGCAGCCAAGCGCCAGGGTATGCAGAGCCGTCTCATCGATTACCGCACAAGCTATGACGCCAGTTCGGACGCCAGCAGTGTTGTCGGCTATATGTCTGTTCTTCTGGGATGATTAGCTGCCAAACTCTTTTAACAGAGTGTAGTGCGCGCCCGTAGATGTGATGCGGCTATGAATCAGCTGTATCTTGGGATGTAGTATGCCGATGGCTTTTCCTTCGTAGGATGATATCTTTTGTTTGAAAAGTGTCGGATGGTTTATCTTCTTCATACGCATCAGTGTGACATGGGGGATGAACTCCTGTTCAGCCGGGAGCATTAATGCTTCTCGTATTTGATCATGCAAGCTGGAAAGTGAATCGTTTTGTGTTCGTGCATAGAGGATATTGTTATGCTCCATAAGACC
>JBFEYG010000209.1:0-4308 GCA_041562275.1 Sulfurimonadaceae bacterium
ACGAGAGAACTACAAGTTTGACTATGTCTTCCATGAAGCAGCTATCTCGGACACGACAGCCCTTGAACAAGACCTTATGATACGCACCAATGTCAATGCTTATAAAGATCTTTTGGATATGGCAGTGGCCCATGGATCTAACATGATCTATGCATCATCGGGTGCGACTTACGGTGACGCAGAATCACCGCAGCGTGTAGGTAGAGAATCCCCTCAAAATGTCTACGGTTTTTCAAAACTTTCTATGGACCACCTGTCACGTGAGTATATAAAAAGTGCCAAGATATCTATCGTAGGTCTTCGCTATTTCAATGTCTACGGTCCGCGTGAATACTTCAAAAACACGACGGCTTCGATGGTTATCCAGTTCGGTCATCAGCTTTTGGCAGGCAAGAACCCTAGACTTTTTGAGGACTCGGACAAGATACTAAGAGACTTCATCTACATCGAAGATATCATCCAGGCCAACATCAAAGCCATGCATCCAAACGAAAGCGGTATCTACAATGTGGGTACGGGTAAGGCCCGATCCTTCCAGGATATTGTCGATATTTTGCAGAAAGAGCTGGGCACTGACTTCCAATGCGAATATATCCCCAACCCGTTTATCGGATCGTATCAGTTTCATACCGAAGCGGATATCGAGTCTTCACGTACAGGACTGGGGTATGAGCCGGCTTTTGAGATGGAAGAGGCGATCAAGGCGTATGTCCCTGAGATCAGACGTATCTACGAGACAGAAGTGAAAAAATGATAGAGAACCTTAGAAGTTCAAAACCGAATATTCTTGTCGTAGGCGACCTGATGATCGATCACTATCTTTGGGGTGATTGTGACCGTATTTCTCCGGAAGCGCCCGTACAAGTCGTTAATGTGGCCAAAGAGACTGCCGTTTTAGGCGGTGCCGGAAACGTCGTAAATAATCTTCATGCTCTGGGTGCGAGTGTCAGTGTCGCTTCTGTTATAGGTGAAGATGAGATCGGTAAAGAGCTGCTTATCATGTTAAAAAGCCTTGGTGTTAAGACAGAGGGCCTGGTAAGACAAGAGGGAAGAAAGACGAGCAAGAAGTCTCGTGTGATCGCTTCAAATCAGCAGATATTGCGTTATGACAAAGAGAGCAAGGAGGATATAACTGAAGATTCAGTGGAGAAGATACTTTCTGCAATCAAAAAAGATCTGTTTCTGTACGATATGATCATTCTTTCTGATTATGGCAAAGGTGTCTTGACAGAGAGTCTGTGTCAGCAGATCATCTCTCTTGCGTCGAGCCAAAAGAAAAAGGTCCTTGTCGATCCGAAGGGAAAAGACTACAGCAAGTACAAGGGTGCGCACTTCTTGACCCCGAACAAGAAAGAGGCCTGCGAAGCTACCGGTATCAATATCATCGATGACGCAAGTCTCCTTCGCGCGGGTGAGTGGCTGCGCAGTGAGTGTGAACTTGAACTCTCTATGATCACACTCTCAGAAGACGGGATCGCAATATTTGATGAAACGATGCATAAGGTCCCGACGGTAGCGAAAGAGGTCTTTGATGTCACGGGAGCAGGTGATACAGTCATCGCATCATTAGCCTTTGCTATCTCAAGCGGAAAAGATATCATAGCGGCCGCCCAGTTTGCCAATGCGGCTGCAGCCGTTGTCGTCGGCAAGATCGGTTCTGCGACCGCTACGATGGATGAGATCGAGGCGTATGAGTCGACCCTTCATCAAAGCAGTTCGGATATGCATATCAAAAGCCGAGAGGAGCTGGTTCGAAGTGTTGCAAGTGCACGCTCTAAAAACCAGCGTATCGTCTTTACAAACGGCTGTTTTGATATCCTTCACCTGGGTCACGTAAAGTACCTTGAAGTGGCAAAAAGCTTTGGCGATATTTTGATCGTCGGCCTGAATGCAGACTCTTCCGTGCGCAAGCTGAAGGGTCCGGAACGTCCTATCAATCCGGAATATGACAGGGCCTATCTCCTGGCCGCCTTGGAAGTCGTTGATTATGTGGTGATCTTTGATGAAGAGACCCCGTATGATCTGATCAAGATGATAGCTCCGGATGTCCTGGTCAAGGGCGGAGACTATGAAGGAAAGGCCGTCGTCGGAACAGAATTTGCTGGTGAGTTGAAACTCGTAGACTTTGTTGACGGTAAGAGTACGACAAAGACTATAGAACGGATTAAAAAGGACAGCAATCAATGCTAAAAAAACTATTATTAAGCCTAGCGCTAAGCGCATCACTTTTTGCACAACATGATGCATCGGTCAATCTGAACAGTGACGATATCGAAGTCAATGGGAACATCGATATTGGTGAGTTGAACCAGTCGGATTATCCTAATATCTATTTTTTGACATTGGGATTTCTGGATGTAGATAATGCGGAAAGGACAGATCCTCTTCTACAGGCAGGGTTCAAACTTCGTCAAGAAGTGAAGGGTGTAAAGGGTCTGCGTTTTGGACTCGGTTTCAAAGGAACATATACAGAAGTAGGCAGACAAAAGCATTCAGCTATTCCACTGGGTATTGAACTGGCCTATACGCTGCCAATCAATTCGGCGATTCCTGTTGTTGTCTCTGGTTCTTTGGATTATGCTCCTTCAGTGCTGTCGTTCAAAGATGCAGATTCTTATATGGAAAAACGTGTGGAGTTGGGTGTTCAGATCGTTGAGCAGGCAACTGTGTTTGTCGGTTACCGCAAGATCGATACGGATTTTGAAGCCCGCCATGGCGGTGACTATACCTATAATGATACAGGTTATATCGGATTTAGAATCAGATTCTAAGTCAATGGGCTGTCTTAAAGACAGCTCGTCTTCTTTTACGCTTTTAGCAGTTTTTCTACGGCTTCTATCACATCACCCGCTTCGATCTTTGTCATACACTCATGATGCTTCAGTGGACATGTCCGCTTCATGCACGGTGCACAAGGCACATCGTCACGTCTTACGATAATGCTTTTCTCATTTTTCCATTGGCATGTTTCAAGATGACGTGTCGGTCCGAAGATAGCTACAGTCGGGACTTCATAAGCAGCAGCGACATGCATAGGTCCACTGTCGTTGGTGACAAAGATGTCCAGTCCTCCTATGTGTGAACAGAGCTCTTGGATGTTCGTCTTTCCTGCCAGGTTGAGGTAGTTGGTCACACCCATCTCCTGCAGGCGTTTCTCGATGTCAGAGCCCATATCGACTTCGCTGGGTCCGCCGAAGATAATGATCTGATGACTCGGTGAAAAAGCCTTGGCGACTTCAGCGAACTTGTCCGGATACCAGCGCTTCGCAGAACCGTAGGTCGCTCCAGGATTGATACCCAAGGTAGGTTTATCATACGTGTGTTTAGGAATGTAGAGTCGGCTTTTTGGTGCTGAAGAGGGCTCTTTCTCAAGGATATTGGTAAGATTATTATACTGCTCGCTCAGATGGATTTCTCTGGAAAGTCTGACAGACTTGTCAAGCAGAATCGAAGCATGCCATGACTTGCGTGCTATCTTGAGGTGGGCAGGCGTAAAGAAAAGCAGAAGCGTCGAGTAGATATTGTTTCTGAAGGTGATAGCGATCTCAAACGCTCCCAGACTCTGAGCAAAGGCCTGCGTAGCTTTGAGGCGGCCTCCCTGTTTTTTCGTCTCATCTACAAATGAGGCTTCGGCCTGGGGATGATACTTAAGTGCTTCTATAGAGACGTAGGAGCCAACAAAGGTGAATCGTGCCTGCGGATAGAGTATGGCGAGGTGTTCGATGGCAGGTGTTGCCATAAGCGCATCACCAAGCCAGTTGGGAAGGACAATTAGTATTCTCACGAGAGTTCCTTGCAATAGATAGGAGAGCCTGAAAGCTCAGCGGTTTTGGAGACAGACACTTGGCCATCTCTGGAGATGATCTCGACCTCTTTGTCAAAATAGAGTTTGAATTTTGTGTCATTACACCATAGAACCTGGATGATCTCATCTCTCTGTTCGGCAATGACCTCATAAAAATTTTTATGCTGGACAAAGGATAAGACCTTGGCCCCCTGGAGCTGTTTCAGCATGGTCTTGAAAGCAGCAAAGGCCGGACGTTTTATTATTTCGTTATTTCGGTTGTCTATGAGTCCATATCCCGGCGCAATGAGTTGATGCCAATAGACGGATTTGACCATATTGGAGCACAGTGCCAAAAGATAGTAGCGGACCATGTAGTCCGCATAGGTCTCTTCATCCACACATTCATGCTCACTCGTCGGGGCATAAGGAGCCGTTCCGCTCAAAGGCCAGTTGGTCTCGGTGATGACGATATCATTGGAGCTTTTGGGAGAGATCGTCGCCAAAGCATACATCAGATGTAT
>JBFEYG010000210.1:0-4304 GCA_041562275.1 Sulfurimonadaceae bacterium
GATCTTGGTGACTGAGATAACACCTTTTTTTGTTCCGTCCAATGCAATAGTCTTGCTCATAAGTCATCCTTATTATTTAGCTTTTAGTAGTCTAGCCAATTTTGCTTGAAGTTTCAACCATGTACGCTGTTCCATCAACGGGAACCCGCCATATATCTTGCTCCCGTCTTTGACATCGTTTGTTATACCCGAACGCGCAGCGAACTGTGAAAATGCGGCGATCTCAAGATGGCCGGCTGTTGCACTTTGTCCGCCCATGACAACATTGCGTCCGAGCTTTGTCGATCCTGCAATACCGCACTGCGCGACCAGGATAGAGTGCTCTCCGATATCGACATTATGTCCAAACTGTACAAGATTATCGATCTTACACCCTTTTCGAATATAGGTCGATCCAAAGACAGCTCTGTCTATCGCACAATTCGCACCGATCTCGACATTGTCTTCGATGATAACATTGCCGTTTTGATAAATCTTCACATGTTCACCCAGCTTCGTATGGGCGAAACCGAAACCGTCGCTGCCCACTGTCGTGCCGCTGTGGATGATACAGTTCTTTCCGACTTGGCAGTCGCGGTATACCGTTACATTTGCATGCAGGACAGTATTATCATCGATCTTTACATTACAGCCAACAAAGCTTCCCGGGAGTATCTTCACATTTTTCCCGATGACAGCCCCTTTGCCGATATAGGCAGTCGGTGCGATAAAGGACCCTTCGCCTATGATTGGATCGGGACCCTCGGTCTCGATCACTTCGGGTGCAAAAAGTTTTGAGGCCAGGGCAAGCTTTAAATAAGGCTCTTCATCAATAAGCGCAATACAGCCCTCTGGGACTTTTTCAGCCGACTTGGCGTTACAGATGACTGCGCAGGCCTTTGTCGATTCTAGACTAGCAATATATTTGGGATTATCCAGGAAACTAATCTGTGAAGATGTTGCTTCATCAAGTGTATGAATACCTGAGATCTCCAGGTCTTCTGCGGAAAAAGAGATACCGATTGCTTCAGCAATGACTGAAAGTCTCACTACATCTCCATCGCAACGACACCGCTGCGAACGATCTCTTTTGGATGAAAACGCTTGATTGCTGTCAAAAAGTTATCCACACGCTGAGGGATATCCGCAACATTGCAGATGATGACATCCGAGCCGACGTTTACGATCTTTCCGTTATACGCTGCACACAGAGCTGCAATATCAGCCAGACATTCAGAGATAGGAAACTTGACCAGTGCCATCTCTTTTTCGACAAGGTTCTCATGCTCATATACTTTAAGAACAGGGATAAGCTTATGAAGCTGTTTGATGATCTGCTCGATCACACGGACTGAGCCCTGAGTGACTATCGTGATACGTGAATATTTAGATTCCGGAATAGGCGCTACCGTCAATGAGTCGATGTTGTACCCACGTCCAGAAAAAAGTCCAGAGATACGTGATAAAACACTTGCCTCATTGATTACGATTACAGATATTACGCGTCTTTCATCTGCCATTATTTATCCTTGTACTCTAACATCATATTAAACAGAGAACCGCCCGATGGGACCATCGGCAGAACGTTTTCTAAACGATTTACCGTGACATCGATAAGTGCGACTACATTTTTTTCAACCGCATCTTTCAAGGCTGCATCAAATTCTTCTTTAGTCTTGACACGGTAACCGACACCACCAAAACTTTCTGCAAGCATGACAAAGTCAGGCTGCATGCTAAGGTCAGTCGAGGAGTGGCGTTTGTCATAAAACAGTGTCTGCCACTGACGCACCATTCCAAGGTAGTTGTTATTCAAGATAACATTGATGACCGGAAGCTTATACTCAACTGCCGTCATCAATTCCTGGATATTCATTAAAATAGAACCGTCACCGGTCACGTTGATACTGACCTTGTCAGGACATCCTCGCTTCACACCCAGCGCCGCCGGGAAACCAAATCCCATTGTCCCAAGTCCGCCGGAAGTGATCCATTGGCGTGCACGGCTGAACGGATAGAACTGCGCTGTCCACATCTGGTGCTGTCCGACATCGGTAGTGATATTGGCATCATCCCCGAGAAGCTGCCCAATACGTTCGATAACCCATTGAGGCTTCAAGACATCATCGCTGTCTTGATATGCCAGAGGATGCAGTTTGTCGAAGTTAGCGACTGTTTCTCTCCACTGTGCATATTTTTGAGAATCGACCTTCTCTTTTGCCAAAGGGATCATCTCGTTGATGACATTTTTGACATCGCCGACGATCGGGAAGTCTGCAGGGACAAGTTTTGAGATACTGGCCGGATCGATGTCGATATGGATGATCTTCGCATGTTTTGCGAACTCAGAAAGCTTACCCGTAACACGGTCGTCAAAACGTGCACCGACTGCGATCATCAGATCCGCTTCGGACATACTCATGTTAGCCGCGTATGAACCGTGCATCCCCAGCATAGAGATCAGGTTTTCGTTATCGACACCTAAAGTACCACGTGCCATCAAAGTCTCAACAGCCGGGATATTCGTCAAATTAACGAGTTCACGTACTTCCTGATCCGCATTCGAGTTGATAATACCGCCGCCAAGATAAAAGATCGGACGAGAAGCTTCTGCTATCGCTTCTACCGCTTTTTTGATCTGACGAAGGTTACCCTTAACTGTCGGCTTATAGGTCTCAAGCTCAACAGTGTCCGGATATACAAATTCTTCGATCTGCGCCGTCACATCCTTTGGAATATCAACGTGTACAGGGCCGGGACGGCCTGTAGAAGCGATGTAAAAGGCTTCTTTCATAACGCGTGGAAGATCTTTGGCATCCGTGACAAGATAATTGTGTTTTGTACATGGACGGCTTATACCGACCGCATCGATCTCTTGAAATGCATCCGTACCGATAAGGCTCATCGGGACCTGGCCGGAGATAACGACCATCGGGATTGAATCCATATAGGCATCTGCAAGCCCTGTGACCGCATTAGTGAAACCCGGACCCGAAGTGATCATCGCGACACCGACTTTACCTGTCGCCTTCGAGTACCCTTCTGCAGCATGGATAGCTGCTTGCTCGTGACGAGCCAAAACATGTTGAAAACCATCTTGTTTATAAATTTCATCATAGACGTTCATGATCGCCCCGCCCGGATAGCCAAAAACTACCGAAACATCTTCTGCGATTAAAGATTCTATAACCATTTGAGCACCGCTGATCTGCATGTGTCTCTCCATATTTAAAATTCTTGCTATTATAGTTAAAAAAGATTTGAAAGAGGTTAAATAGCGATACTACCCGCTAATATTAGGAAATAAGACAAGTCGATAAAAAGAGAATGTCTAATCGCCTTGCTCACATGCCGATATGGCCAAACCTTCGCGCAGACCGTCATCAATGATCACAGACTCCTCATAATCAAAAAGTCTGAAAAAGCTGGCGTAGATCATGACGCCGGCAATGATCAACTCTTCTCTTCCTACACCGACATATCGAGTACGCTCCTCAACACTTAAGGCCAGAAGTTCATCCAATATACGTGTACAATCAAAATAGTTCAGTGTCGAGCCGTTTATCCGTGCAGTATCATAGGTATCATAGGTCATACCTTGTTTGAAAGCCGCGATAGTCGTGGGTGTACCCGCAGTCGCCACAAAGAAGTCAGGTTTTCCTTCTCGAATGTTATATTCCTGCACATAGGCTTTGACCGCAGAGAGTTCTTCCAAAAGGTTCTCATCCATATCTTTGCGCAAAGGATATTTGGATGCCATGGTGACGATACCTATGGGGAAACTTTTCGACTCGCTCAGGTTTCCTTTTTTGAAGATCACTTCGGTGGAGGCCCCTCCGATGTCAATAAGGACAAAAGAGCCTCTGAAGCCAAGCGTGTCAAGCCGTCTGTCAACCGCCAACAGAGTGAGTGCGGCTTCTTTATGTGCCCCAATCACTTCAAACCGTACTCCGGTATGCGCATATATCTTTTCTATCGCATACTCGGCATTTGTCGCGCGCCGCATCGCTTCGGTCGTTACGGCAACACACTTTTCTTTCTTGAAATCAAACAGAGAAGAAGCTTCGTCAAACCCCTCCAAAATCCTCTGAATCGAAGCCTCGGCTATGATACCCTCAGAGTGAAGAAGTTCTGCTGTCTTTACGATCTTGTCATATTCCAGTAGAAAAGCACCTGTCTCACAATCCATCTGTATCATTCGCAAAGAGTTAGAGCCCAGGTCGATCGCGATCATCTTGACCCCCTTGCAGAAGAAGGAGAAAAGGCAAAAACAGCAGACACCACAGCTTACTTCATCTCGCTGCTAAGATAACCGTGCTTAAGCA
>JBFEYG010000211.1:0-4298 GCA_041562275.1 Sulfurimonadaceae bacterium
CGTAAACCCAAGCAAAAACTCACTCAGTATGGCCAAGATGATGTTTGTCATGTTGATCTCCATCACAAGCGGCGGCATCGTCGCAAAGAAGAGTACGCTGAAGACAAAGGCAATAGAGGTCTTGGCTGTTGCAGGAATGGTTGTGTGGGAGAAGAAAGGGACCATGATGAACAGCCCTGCAAAACGGAAGAACAAAAGTAAAAAACCGACGACATTAACCGGTGTTAAGAACTCGATGACTTCCATATCTCTATCTTTACAGAACAAGAGCAAGACTCAAAGAAAAAGACTATCTCTTTTACTTGTATCTTTTTGACTTGTTCCTTCCTTATTATTGGATTTTTTCCAGCTTCATGTCTGTCAGTTTATACACATGATCACATTCCATAGCCAGACTCTTCTCATGCGTGACCAAGACCATTGCCGCTTCTTCGCTGCGAATATACTCTCTAAAAAGCTTCATCACATCCAAGGCCGTATCACTGTCAAGATTGCCCGTAGGCTCATCTGCAAAGATAAGACGGGGTCTTTTGGTCAGCACCCGTGCTATAGAGACACGTTGCTGTTGTCCGCCTGAGAGTTCGGTCACCTTTTGGTGGATAACTTCACTGATACCAAGACTTTTTAGATGATCCTCGTTGATCTCATTCTCACTCAGTTTTGCAGCGACTTCGAGGTTTTCATAGGCAGAAAAGCCTTTGAAAAGATAATGTGACTGAAAGACCATACCGATCTCATCGCGGCGCATATCGACAAGTTCTTGCTTGCTAAGAGAATAGATGTCTTTACCAAAAAGATGGACCTCTCCCGTATTGGGTCGCAAAAGTGACGAGAGTATGTGCAAAAGCGTAGACTTTCCGCTTCCGCTTGCGCCTATAATAGCCATCGATTCATGCGCATTAAGCCTCAGGTTTATATTGTCAAAAAGAGGATAGTCAAAAGTATGTGCTATATCTTTAGCATTGAGTAGTTCCATAATGATTCAGTCTTGTTTTTAAAAAAGATTATAAGGAGGTTTTACTTAAAAGCAGGAATAAGAAGAGAAAAGCCTCTTCTTAAATAAAAAGAATAATCCGAAAGGATTATGCCATTTGTGCCGCGACTTCAGCAGCGAAATCGTCGACTTTCTTCTCGATACCTTCACCCACTTCAAGGCGAATAAATGCAGATACTTCAGCTGTACCGCCTGCGGCTTTTGCAGCAGCTGCTACAGCTTCGGCAACATTCATCTTGTCATCAAGAACATAGTTCTGATCAAGAAGTGCCTGCTCTTTGTCAAGTGTCGTGTTATCTTGGATAAAACGCGCTACTTGACCAGGAACGATCTTGTCCCAGATCTGCTCAGGTTTACCCTCTTCTTTCAGTTTTGCTTTGATGTCTGCCTCAGCCTGAGCCAATACATCATCAGTAAGCTGACACATAGAGATATACTGAGGAACGTTGATCAATGGTTTTTTCAAACGTGCACGTTCTTCGTTCTCAGTCTTGATCGCTTCAATACGTCCTTTTGTCTCTGCTTCTACGAAATCAGCGTCGAAGTCTTTGTAAGACAATGTTGTCGGCTTCATCGCAGATGCGTGCATCGCAACTTGCTTGGCTACAGGGACCATAGCTTCAGCAGTCTTCGCAGAATCACATTCGATAGCAACGATAACACCGATACGTGTATTTGAGTGAACGTAACCGTTGACAGCAACATTCTCTTTACCGCTTAATGCAGCAATACGACGTACTTCGATCTTCTCACCGATCTTCGCTACAGCTTCATCGAAGTAAGCAGAGAATGCCTTGCCTTCAAGTTCAGTCTGGCGAAGTGCTTCAACATCTTTAGTATCTGTTTCAAACGCCTGTGTGACTGTTCTAGAGACAAGGTTTTTGAAACCGTCGTTTTGTGCAACGAAGTCAGTCTCAGAGTTAACTTCGACCAATGTTGCTCTTTTGAAGTCTGCAGAGATCTTAAGACCTACAGAACCTTCAGCTGCAATACGGTCAGCTTTTTTAGCTGATTTAGCAACACCACGTTCACGTAGCCATTCTGTTGCTTTTTCCATATTGCCGTCATTTTCAGTTAAAGCTTTTTTACAATCCATCATTGGAGCATCCGTCGCCTGACGAAGCTCTTTTACCATTGCTGCTGTAACTTCCATAACTATTCTTCCTCTGAATCTGCTGCTGCTTCAGCTCTAGCTTCTGCAACTACTTCTGCTACTTCTTCTTCAGTGGCAGCTACTTCTTCAACCACTTCTTCGTTTTGTGCACGGCCTTCGATAATTGCTTCAGCCATCTCATTACAGAAAAGTTGGATTGAACGGATCGCATCATCATTACCCGGGATTGGATACGTGATAAGATCTGGATCACAGTTAGTATCTAGTGGAGCTACAACCGGGATACCAAGTTTGCGAGCTTCTTTAACTGCAATGTGTTCTTTAACAGGATCGATAACGAACATCATGTCCGGAAGTTTCTTCATTGTGCGGATACCGCCAAGGTAATCTGTAAGCTTAGCAGCTGCACGAGTCAACATCAATGCTTCTTTCTTAGTAAGAAGTTCCATCTGACCGTTAGCTTGCATCTCTTCGATGATCTCAAGTTTACGGATTGATTTTTGCATCGTTCCGAAGTTCGTAAGCATACCACCCAACCAACGGTTGTCAACGAATGGCATACCACATTTTTCTGCTGCAGCACGGATAGCACCGCGAGCTTGCTTCTTAGTACCAACGAAGATAATTGTCTTACCTTTAGCTGCTTCGTCTAGAACGATTTGATACGTTGCACGGAAATAACGAAGTGTCTTTTGAAGGTCGATAATATAGATGTTTTTACGAACACCGAAGATGTATTTTTTCATCTTTGGATTCCAACGACGTGTTTGGTGACCGAAGTGTACACCACATTCTAGTAGATCTTTCATGCTTACCATGATAATTCCTTGTGTGCCAAGCTTCAGCTTGACATATAAATTTTTTGGTTTAGCCTCAGTGTCCCTTAACGAAGTAGGATAGGTATCCAGTTCGCAACCAATTCAAGAATTGACACTTGCATCTTTGCATTTCATATTATTTCAATGAATAAAGCGCGTAATAATACTGCAAAATTATTTTAACTTTGCTGAAATATAATGTTTGATGCTTTTTATATTAAACCACATTCCAATAATATCTCCAAAAGTCGCATCGATTCTCAAGATATTCGTTTCCTTTCTTCTTCCTTAGAGAAGTTTATAATTTTGTTTTTACGCTTTAAAAATAATTTTATCTTATCTTGGCTAGTATGGAGTGATTATTTGAATTCATAGGGTTGGTTGGGAGATTAACACCTATACTTAAGGATTCAAAGAGGAGAAAATGTATGAACAAGCCTTTACTGGGATCTTTAGTTGTTGCCACACTTTTGCTGGGTGATGCAAGTGCTGCGACTATGTACGAACGTTTCGAAACGATGGAAAAAGAGATGCAGCGTTTACAAAACGAACTTGCAAACCTAAGAGCTGAACAAGCTGAAGCTGAGCCTGCTACTCGAGCAGATGACGAGGATGAAGCTGAAGAAGACGAAGAAAAAGAAGACGAAGAAAAAGAAGGCGGTTCTGAAGACGAAGAGGATGAAGAAGAGTTCAATGCCCAAGAAGAGATCGAAGACCTTCAAGAGACGGTCACAGAGATCAACAAAGCTACTGCAGGTAATCACCTGAAACTTGGTGTTGATTTTAGAACATCGTATGACATGGTCAATTATGAGATGGCAGATGGGTCTCGTCACGAAAACAATGATATTCTTACGAATAGATTATGGCTAAACATGGACTGGGCTGCTAATGAAAACATCAGCTTTACAGGACAGTTGGCATATAATAAGACTTATGGTCAACGTTTTGGTAGTGCAACTCATCCTACTAACCCTCTTCTTGATGGTAGCGCATTTGAAACTTTTGACTGGACCGGTAATGAAAATCCAAACGGAGATGGCATTGTCCGCGTTAAATCTGCCTATTGGTTTTACAGAAACAGTACGTTCTTGGGTGCGGATATTCCGTGGACAATGAGTATAGGTCGTCGTCCTTCGACTAATGGTCACCTGATCAATCTACGTGACAATGATCCGGCTGCTTCGCCGTCTGGCCACACCATCAATGTCGAGTTTGACGGACTGAGCTCTAAATTTGGACTTGAAAAATTGACCGGCGTACCGGGTATGTATGTCAAGTTCTGTGCAGGACAGGGTGCTTCCGATGCACAGGCAATGTTCTCTAGTACACCTTATGCAGAAGAAACAGGAGATAGCACAAAAAATATCCA
>JBFEYG010000212.1:0-4269 GCA_041562275.1 Sulfurimonadaceae bacterium
CACCTTTAACATCTATGTCGATCTGCCTTCAGGCTCATCGATCTCACAGACACAGGAGGTAGCACAGTGTATTGTAGCCTATGTGCAAAAAGAGAAAGAGGTCCTCGATACAGAGGTCTTTTTAGGGATGGGCAGTCCTCTGGATTTTGCAGGTCTCATCAAGGGATCACATTTTAAAAACAGCGAGAACCTTGCCGAGATCGTACTGAACCTAAGTAAAAAACATGACAGACAGGAACCTTCATATATGATAGTGCAGCGTATCCGTCCCCTGATCACGAATGCGTGTGAAAAGCTCTATAGCGGTACCAGCATCAAGTTTGTCGAACCGCCGGCAGGGCCTCCGGTCATGGCTGCTATAGTGGCCGAGGTCCATGGTCAGGATGCCCAGGGCATACGCCGTCTGGCCTACAGGGTCGAGGATGTCTTTAAAAAGACTCCCGGGCTAGTCGATATCGATATTATGCAAGATGAGATCTATGACACTTTTGAAGTGCGCGTGGACAGCATCAAGATCGCCCGATCAGGCCTCTCTGTCAAGCAGGTCAATGAGATCTTGTACCTTGCCTTCGAAGGGATGGAGATCGCGGTAAAGAACTCTTCACTTTATGATGATCAGATCCCTCTCTTTTTGACCCTCTCATCCGAGACAAAAGAGTTCAGTTCCAAAAGCAAGAGTGCCATTGAGGCCAAACTTGCGAGCTTGAGACTGATGAATACGCAGGGAATGATGGTCCCAATCACCGAAATCGTAAGCGTCGTTCCCGTTAAATCAAATCCGATGATTATGACAAAGAACCTGCACCAGATGACAAACGTCCTGGCCGAGACTGACATGCTCTCTCAGGTCTATCCGCTTATGGATGCACGAAACCTTATATTGGAAAGCTTTGCCGATGAATATGAGATCTCGAAAAAAGGCCTTTTCAATCTTGAGCTAATCGATAAGAAGAGCCAAAAGGTCTACAAGCTTATCTGGGACGGGGAGATGGAAGTCACCCTTGATACATTCGTCGAGCTCGGTGCCGCTTTTATCGCGGCACTGGTCTTGATATTTTTATTGATGGTCGTCTATTATAAGAGCTTCAAACTTAGCGGTATCGTTCTTCTGGGCAGTTTTCTTTCCATCATCGGCGTCATCATAGGCCACTTTATCATGGATCTCTTTACAAGAGACACTTTCTTTTTGACGGCGACCTCGCTTATCGGCTTTATCGCCCTCATCGGTATCTCTTCACGCAACTCGCTTCTGCTTTTGGACTTCACCAAGTCTTTGATCTTTGAAAAAGGGATGGAGCAAAAAGAGGCCATCGCTTACGCCACCGCTACCCGGGCCAAGCCTATCTTCCTGACGGCAGTCGCCATCATACTTGCTTCTACCCTGCTCGCGTCAGATGCTGTCTTCGGCGGACTGGGTGTCGCGCTGATCTTTGGTACTATAGCAGCAGTCGCTGCATCATTGATCGTCGTCCCTGTTCTTATGGACAACACAGACCTGAGAAAAGAGTTTACGCATTAGACTCTTTTCCTGGAGCAGCGCTAAGCCAGTATCTTAGAGACGATCTCGTAGACATTTTTCGACAGACCTTCGGTGTTGACGATCTTTTCCAGCTCCGCTTTCATAAGGGCCTTGGCTTTCTCGTTCAAACGGCTGTAGTCTTTAAAGACACCCGACAATCCTGAAGCGATCTGCGGGTTTATCGTGTCAAGTTCCAGTATCTTATCCGCGACAAAGGTATATCCGCTGCCGTCGACAGCATGAAAATGCAGGGCATTTCTGGCGAACGAGCCGATAAGCGAACGCACAAGGTTGGGGACCTTGATATCAAAGACCTCATCATTCAGAAGCTTCTTAACATTCTGCGGTGTCTCTTTGAGTTCGCTGGAGGCGATCACACTGAGGTATTTGTTCATCACCAGCGTATTTGACTTGTATCGCTGATAAAAATCACCCAAAGCCTTCTCTTTTGTCTCTCCTCTTGAGTTTGCAAGAAGCGAGAGTGCAGAAAGACGGTCAGTCATATTATCGGCATTCTCATATTGTGCATAGGTCAGCGTATCATCATTAAGGGCATTGAGATAGCCAAGAAGTGTGTTCTTGAGCTTTCGTCTTGCTATAGCCTCACTGGAAATATCATAGGCTACGCTCTGATTAAGCGCATCATATTGTACACGGATATCCCCGCCCAACTCACGTACCAGTTCACGTTTTAGGAAGTTTTTCGCCATATAGATCGCTTCGACATCCAGTACCTTGCGCTCTTGCATCAAAAGCGAGACCGAAGGCAAGGTCAATGAATCTGCTTTTAACGACATCTCCATCTGCGTGTCCAACAGTACTTTTGTAAAAGCCTTGAGGTAAGTCTGACTTAATGACATAGGGCCGTTGGCTTCGACACTGTCGATCAGTTTATGCAGGACCATACCCGCAAGTGTCTGCGAAGCCTCAAAACGGTTAAACTCATCACTGTCATGTGCCATCAAGAATGCATATTCTTCCAAAGAATAAGCAGTATGTACCTTGACCGGTGCAGAAAAGCCTCTGTTGAGTGATACAATAGGGGGCGATTTTATCCCTTCAAATATAAAGGTCTCACTCTCTTGCGAGATCAACAATATCCCCCGGTCTATAAAAGGCTGCGTATCGCAAGAACGCAGTCTCAGTTCAAGGTCATTTCCTTCCTGATCGATCAATCCTATCTTGAAAGGAAAAAGATAAGGCTTCTGACCACTCTGTGTCGGTGAGAAATAGGACTGCGTTACAGCGAGCTCAAAACTGCTTTCTTGCATGTTGAAGCTTGTCTTGATGTCGACTTCAGGAGTACCTGACTGGCAGTACCAAAGACTAAAGTGTTCCAGGTCAAAGCCTGAAGCTTCCTGCATCGCCCATAAAAAGTCTTCTGTACATACGGCCTGTCCGTCAAAGGTCTCAAAATAAAGGTCCATACCTTTTCGGAAGTTTTCCTCTCCGATCATCGTGTGGATCATACGGATGACCTCAGCACCCTTCTCATAGATAGTAGCCGTATAGAAGTTGTTGATCTGTATATACGCATCCGGTTTGATCGGATGTGAAGTCGGGGAAGCATCTTCGACAAACTGACGTTCCTGAAGCGCCTTGACATCAGCGATACGCTGAACACTTCGGGCATTCATATCCGAGGAAAACTCCTGATCTCTGAATACGGTCAAACCCTCTTTGAGCGTGAGCTGAAACCAGTCCCGGCAGGTTATCCGATTCCCCGTCCAGTTATGAAAATACTCATGTCCGATCACCGACTCTATCCCCAAGAAGTTTGCATCCGTAGCCGTATCCGCATCAGCGAGGACATAATGCGAGTTAAAAACGTTCAGACCCTTGTTCTCCATCGCGCCCATATTGAAACTGTCGACGGCGACGATATTATAGATATCCAGGTCATATTCACGTCCGAAACGTTCTTCATCCCATTTCATCGACGCTTTCAAAGAGTCCATCGCATGGGTACACTGAGCCTCGTTTCCCTTGTCGCAATAGATATTGAGTTCGATCTCTTTTCCGCTCATCGTCGTAAAGCTGTCATTGACACAGCCCAGATCGCCGGCTACCAATGCATAGAGGTAAGAAGGTTTGGGAAAAGGGTCTTTCCAGATCGCATAATGCTTTCCGTTTTCAAGATCACCCGTCTCAAAAAGGTTTCCGTTACTCAAAAGCACAGGATATCCGGCCTTGTCTGCTATGACTTTGGTCGAATAGACAGCCATGACATCAGGCCTGTCCATAAAATAGGTGATACGTCTGAAACCTTCCGGCTCGTTTTGTGAACAGAATATACCGCTTGATTTATACAGACCGTCCAAAGCCGTATTGGCCTGAGGGTTTATGATGTTTTCTATCTCCAAGACAAATTCTTCAGGAAGCCGATGAAGCGTCAGGCTTGTCTCGTTTAGCTCATACTCGCTCTCATGCAGTTCGCGTCCGTCCAGGACAACACACACAAGTTCCAACTCTTCGCCATCAAGAATCAAAGGTATCTTCGCATCACCTTCGCGCACAATAGCCATCGTACTTTTGACATGGGTTCTCGTATCATCTAGGTCAAACTCCAGGTCTATCGTCTTGACCCTGTATGAAGGTCTTTCATAATCTTTTAAATAGATCTTGTCCATACTCATCTTTTTTCCTCACTTAACTTTTTCAATACATCTTCCAGCGTGCCGTTGATGATCGTACTAGACTCGGTGATCATAAGGTTGAACATCCCGTCAAAGTCCTCTATCATCAGACCC
>JBFEYG010000213.1:0-4262 GCA_041562275.1 Sulfurimonadaceae bacterium
ACTCATTTGTATAGATACGAGTATCTGCTCTTTATTCCTCTTCGGCGACTTTGGACATGATGGTAAACTCTTTGTCGTCGAGTCTCGCTTTGACCTGAGCTTGTTCAGGCGTCAGGTTTTGACCGTTGTTAAGGTTCCCTACGAGGCGCAGATAGTATTTCGCTTCAGCAGATTCAAGGTCGGTGATCTTCGCCCCGTTACATAAAAATCTGTCACCAACCTGAAGATCGGCTAAACCGGCAAGGATCATCTTCTTGTTGACTTCATCGATACCGTTCGTTAAAGGAAGGTTGATCGCACGTGTCATCATCGTCTCATCATAGGTCTGGACAGCCTGGACCTGACGGGACTCATCAGGTCTTAGGATATAGTTCATAAACATATCGGCTGCCCCGTCTTGGAGTGAGATAATCTGAGTATTGGTGAAAACGCTTAAGGTCATAATGTCTCTTTTTTTTAATGCAATAGTAGCAAAACGAGCTTGCGAGTTTCTTTAGAAAACGAGTATACGAAGATTCTTTAGTAGAGCGAGCTAACAAGTTTCTTTAGAAAATTCATAAAGAAGTCTTTTAGTCACAGGTGAT
The DNA here is from genome assembly GCA_041562275.1 of Sulfurimonadaceae bacterium. Classification (GTDB taxonomy): domain Bacteria; phylum Campylobacterota; class Campylobacteria; order Campylobacterales; family Sulfurimonadaceae. The sequence goes on from JBFEYG010000213.1 coordinate 585, forward strand.
TCTAAAACTGTCATCAAGCTCAAGGGGTAGTATCAATGTGTGAATCTTGGCTTTGCGGGAAACTTTACATAACTGCTCTCGTTTCCTTTTTGTATTATTAATATAATCCTTATGGTACTCTACATTAAAAACAGGTTTTTTATTGTTGACAAAGGCTTGCAAGGCACCGCATTCATCATACTGATGACACTGTTCATTAATAGCAAAGTCAAAATAGGGCTCAAGCAGGGCAGTCTGTTCGATGTTATTTTTGAGAGCGACAGCCAGACCGTGTTTATGGGCTTCATTGGCCAATAGCTGATTATAATAGAGTTGGTCTGATTCATCCAGGTCAAAACCGGTGTTATTGTCGTAGCCGTCAATATTATCCGGTTCTACCCCGTCGCATCCTTTGCTAACAGCAAGGGCCAAGCGGTTTTGTATGATAGGAATAAGCTTTTCCGATCGAATATCAAGCCAGTATTCGTTTTCCCAACCATCAAGCTTGTTTCCCAGCAGACTTGATTGAAAGGCGTTTTTGTCTTCTCTCCAGTTCTCATAGCTTCCTGCACTGAAATAACAGATGACTTTTTTGCCTTGCGCGTGAAGGCGCTTGATCAGATTTCTATCGGCATCAAAAAGATCAATATCATAGATGTCGACATCATAGTCCGTATTGACCTTTCCCCTGAGTTGCCATTGCCATGAGGCATTAAGAGGAGGTCGGTACCAGTTGCCTTCTGTTATCGGCGGGAGAAAGACTTTTTTACTCTGACATCCAAAAAAAAGGATCGATACCAATACTATTACAATATATTTCAATTTATAATCCCTTCGAAGCATCCCTATTCCCCTTCTACTATAGCCCATTGAACAAATGGCATCATCTCGATTACAGCATAAGGCAGTCCAAGCTTTGTCTCCGCACTCATGGTTACGACTTCGACAAACAAGACGCCATTTTCGATGATAAAGGCCTCGATGCTCTCGATCTTCTTAAAAAGAACGTCTTCATTGGAAAAGGGCATTGTCAAGACGATACGATTCTCCTTAGGGATGTAAAAGTCGATTCCATCTGCATAATAGATCTCACAGCCCCGTTTAAGCATCTCCAAAAAGACAAGTGTCTCAAAGAGTCTTGAAAAGTCTTTTTGCAGTGTGAGTGCATTTTTGATGTTAAAGTCCAACGTATAAAGCTTTTTTGTAGCACGTGAATGCTCAAATTTTTCTACCCAGTAGAGGTATCCTTTATCCATTAGGCCGTAGAAAGTCTTGTAAAACATATCTTTAGAGAGCCTCTGCTGCTGTTTAAGGCGTTCAAACATCTGAAATGCAGAGACTTTTTGTCCGACAAGTTTGGCAGAATGTATCATGATCTGAAGTTCCAGAGGGTTGAGTGAAAGGCGTAAGATGTTTTGCATCTGTTTTTGTCTGTTGTCCTGATGGGCAAAATAGAGCTCAGGATAAGAACCTGTCTGTAAAAAGTGGGTGAAAGCATTCTCCAATGAGTCGTATCTGCTGTCAAAAGCAAGAAATTCTTCAAAATCAAGATTATATATAGTTACAGTTTCAAACCCTTCTATTTCAACAGTCTCTTCCGTAGAGAGTATGATCTGTGCGAGATTAGGAAGCGCAATGCTCGTATCATAGGCTTCAATAACAAGGGTATGTATAGTGTTCTCTTTGCAAAAGTCATGAAGTTCCCGTTTGACGACCGAAACATCTATACGCAGATCATTCAAGTCGATATATAGATACGAAGCAGTCGGAAGGGTAGAAAGGTATTGTTTGATAATGGATGTTTTGCCTGTCTTCGCAGCACCTTTTATGATCGTAAAGGGATGTGAAATCTGGTATTTGCGATTAATAAGGTTGGATTTTTTGCTGGCAAGATTATATAAGGCTTCTAACATTTTGTCTCTTTTCGATTTTTGTTGGCACTATGATAGTATAGCATTTCCTTTTAAAAAGGAACAAAAATATTTCCGAGCTGAATTTTGCAATAAGTTTACTAGAGAATTTAGAAAAGAAGCAAAAATTTCAATTTACGGATCTACTCTTTCCTTTTAAAAAGGAAGTAAATTTCATATAAATCCACTCCAATCCCCCTAAAACCCTTGACCTTGCAAAACTAAACAGCTATAATTTCCGTTCCAATTTGGGTTAGTTCTGCTTATTTGCGATGCAGACCTGCGGAATTAACGAGTTCTTTAAAGGAAAATTATGGAAAAAATTAGATTAAAGCTTCGTGCTTACGATCACCGTGTTCTTGACAGATCAGTTGCTTCAATTGTAGAAGCTGTAAAGCGCACAGGTGCTGAGATTCGTGGTCCGATTCCTATGCCGACAAAGGTTCGTAAATATACGGTTCTTAAGTCAGTTCACGTCAACAAGAAAGCACGTGAGCAGTTCGAAATTCGTTTGCACGCACGTCTTATTGACATTGTGTCTGCTACACCTGATACAGTTGACTCATTGATGAAGCTAGATCTTGCACCTGAGGTTGACGTAGAAGTACGTTCAATGGACAAGTAAGGATAAATGATGGAATATATTGTAGAAAAAATCGGTATGAGCCGTACTATCACTGTTCCTTCAATACCTGTCACACTTCTTAAAGTGATTGACACTAAGGTATGTGAAGTAACAGACGGTACTGCTATCGTTGCATACGGTTCAGGTAAAAAAGCGAACAAAGCTATCGCTGGTAAGCAAAAGAAATATTCTTTAGAAGCTAACTTCAACCGTTTCGCGACAATGACTGTTGCAAACACTGAAGCGGGTGACTTGGATATGTCAGCACTTAGCGAAGCAAAAGTTATTAAAACTTCGATGACTACTAAGGGTCGTGGTTTTTCTGGTGTTGTAAAACGCTGGAACTTTGGTGGTGGACCAGGTTCACACGGTCACCGTTTTCACCGTACAGGTGGATCGATCGGTAACTGTGAATGGCCAGGTCGTGTAATGAAAGGACGTAAAATGTCTGGACAATACGGTAATGTTAAAGTTACTGTTAAAAACGAAATAGTCTCTTATGACGCTGAAAACGGAGTCCTTGCAGTAAAAGGTTCTGTTCCAGGTGCTAACGGTGGACTAGGTCGTGTAAAGGTTGCTAAATAATGAGCGCTATCATACTTAATGAAAAATTCGAAGAGGCTTCTAAGTTAGCTTTGCCGGAATCATACCAAGGTATTAATCCGCACAACGTTTGGTTGTATGTTAAGTCATACCAAGCAGCATTGCGTTCAAATACTGCACAAGTGAAAACTCGTGGTCAAGTAAGCGGTGGTGGTAAAAAGCCATGGGCTCAAAAAGGTCGTGGTGGTGCTCGTGCCGGTTCGACTCGTTCACCTGTATGGGTTGGCGGTGGAACTGTTTTCGGTCCGTCTAACAACCGTAACTATGTTCAAAAGATCAACAAAAAGCAGAAGAAAGTGGCTCTTAACTGTGCACTTAACGGTCTTGCTGATGAAGGTAAACTTTTCATCGTTGATTCTATTTCAGTTGAATCTGGAAAAACTAAAGATGCAAAAGCAATCTTCGACAAGCTTGGTCAGCGTGATGTGTTGATCGTTAAAGAGCTTATTGATGACAAAACATTTTTAGCATTCAGAAACATTGACAAAACTTACCTTATTGAAGGTAATGAGCTAAACGCTTATCTTGCATCTACATTTCGTTCTGTAGTAATCGAGAAAG
>JBFEYG010000214.1:0-4193 GCA_041562275.1 Sulfurimonadaceae bacterium
GGAAGAGGCAAAAAAATTGACCAATCTGGATCTTTTTACCTCTGAAGAGAAGACCCGTCAAGATATAAAGCTTGAAGAGGGTCAATACTTCTGGTTTGACATCGTCGGAAGTTCTGTTTATGAAGGCGACTTGCTTTTGGGCAAGGTACTGGAGATAGAACGTTTAGGCGCAACGGATTATCTTAAACTTGAAACAGCTGAAAAGCTGGTCTCAAACAAGATGCCAAACTCATTTTTGATTCCGTATCTGGACAATTTTGTCCTGGATGTGGATACGAAGACAAAGACTATCAGAGTGCAGGGAGGATTTGACATCCTCGAAGCGAGCTGATGAAGTTTAGTTTTCTAACTTTGTTTCCTGAGTTGATCTCAGGTTACTTTAACGATTCTATTTTGTCTCGTGCGATAGACAAAGGTCTTTTAGAGATCGCGTATATCAATCCTAGAGATAAGAGTACGGACAAATGGAATAAGGTCGATGACACAGCAGTTGGCGGTGGTGCCGGAATGGTGATGACACCCCAGCCACTGTTTGATACTCTGAGACAACTGCAGGCAGAAGGTGATGTGCATATCATCTTTGCTACACCGGTGGGCAAACCGTTTAAGCAAAACGATGCCAAACGTCTAGCGAAGAAAAAGCATATCGCCTTTGTAAGCGGCCGTTATGAAGGTATTGACGAGCGTGTTATCGAAGAGTTTGCCGATGAAGTGTTTTCTATCGGCGATTATATATTGACCGGTGGAGAATTACCATCATTGGTGATGGCGGATGCGATCAGCAGGAATGTGGAAGGAGTCCTTGGAAACCAGGACTCTTTGGATGAAGAAAGCTTCGAAGGTTTTCTTTTGGAAGCACCGGCCTTTGCTCGACCATCGAATTATGAAGACAGGGTTGCACCATCAGAATATAATAAGGGAAATCGTGCTAGAATTTCGGCACTAAAAATTCTCTTGTCTGAGTGCAAGACGAAATATTTTCGACCTGATCAGCTGAAAAAGCATCAACGAAGGAAAAACTATGAGAAATAAGTACATCGAAAACTTCGAAAAGTCGCAAATCTCTGAGAAAAATATTCCAGATTTTCGCGCTGGTGACACTGTACGCCTTGCTGTTACAATTAAAGAAGGTGAAAAAACACGTGTTCAAAACTATGAAGGTGTTTGTATCGCGATTCGTGGTACAGGTACTGGTAGAACTATCAATATTCGTAAGATCGGCGCTAACGGTGTTGGTATCGAACGTATATTCCCTATCTATACAGATAGCATCAACGAGATCACAGTAATTCGTCGTGGACGTGTTCGTCGCGCGAAACTGTTCTATCTTCGTGACCTTGCAGGTAAGAAAGCACGTATCAAAGAGATCCGTCGCTAATCTACCCCTTAGAGCCTCTTTGGGCTCTATCCCTTTTTTAAACTTCCCAACAATAACATCATCACAATATACAAATCTTATTTACTGGCTTAGATAACATACAGCTATTCTCATACGGTAATTAACCTCATTATCCTTTTTTTAGTAGCATTAATACAATATACCCATAATAATATGAAATGAATGTTTAGTTTTTACTAATTGTTTATTTTTTAATCATAATATTATTATATATAGTTCATATTTTGTTATACTTTTACTAATATAAATTAGGAGAAGCAATGAAAAATGTGATTAAGATGTCTTTAGCGACAGCAATAATGATGAGTGTAGGGGCTGTATCAGTACACGCAGATGATGGTATCTCTATCTTAGATAATGTAAAAGTAAGTGGTGAGATCCGTCCTCGTTATGAGATGGTTGATACTAATAATGCAGTTAATAATGCGAATGCAATTACAAACCGTTTGGTTCTTGGAGCCGGTGCAGACCTTCTTGGAACAGATTGGCTTTCGGGTTACGCAGAGATGACGGATGTACATGCATTGAACAGCAATTACTATGATGGTGGACAGAGTGCTACTACAACGGATTATAATGGAGTTGCAGACACTCCTCAAACACGTGTGACACAGGCATATTTGGATTTTAAATACAAGAAGACAAAACTTCGTTACGGGCGTCAGATGTTTAATCTTGATAACTTGCGTTTTATCGGTGCGGTAGCGTGGAGACAGATGCCTCAGACCTATGATGCAACGACTATCTTTGATAGCAGCATTGAAGGTTTGGATCTGATGGCTTCATATGTGACTAAGGTCAATACAATTTTTGCAGATGACACTACGATTGTTGTCCCTAGGTCTGCAAGTGTAGACCAAGATTCAGTACTTTTAAATGCGAAGTACAAAGCTATGGATGCATTGACAGTAACTGGTTACGGTTATTTACTTGAAAACTTTGCAGACACTTATGGTATTGCTTTAACCGGTAGTCCGAAGATCAGTGATACACTGACACTGAACTACCGCGCTGAATACGCGATGATGACGGATGCATCTTTGACAGAAAACCCGACAGCAACTCAAAAGAATGCAGATGCAGATTATATAAACCTTGAACTTGGTATGAACATGAGCGGTATCCTTGCCGGTGTTAATTATGAAGTACAAAGCGGAGACAGTGACACAACGGATGGTGAAAACAATACCTTTAGTACACCGTACGGTACAAACCATGCACATAACGGTTGGGCTGACAAATTTCTTAAAACACCAACAGAAGGTCTTGTCGATTTAAACTTTATGGTGGGTTACGCAAGCAAAGAGGTTGGTGTGTTCAAAGCTATCTATCATGACTTTTCAAGCGATGTAGACAGTATTGATTATGGTACAGAGCTTGACCTTTTATACAAAAGAGCAATCCCAGGTGTCAAGGGCTTGACAGGTATGCTTAAATATGCAGATTATTCTGCAGATAGCAGCCAGACTGGAAGTTTAGGGACTGACACGCAGAAATTCTGGGTGATGCTGGACTATAAATTCTCTAACTAGTCCCTTTTTTCCTTAACTAGATACAAACTCTCTATTCTCCCTCGCAAGGCTATTTTTTTAAAGCCTTGCAAACCCTTCAAACGTTTTATTTTTGTACACATATACCTAATGATATCTATTGATGATTCAGTTGCATATTTGTATAAAATTTGTCTACATTATGATTAAAAAATAACCATGATATTGTTTGAAAATTATCTAGCTAATGTATACTTATACTATTAAATATTAGGAGATGAAATGATAAAGGTTCCATTTGCAAAACAGGTGTTAAAAGTTGGTTTGGGTCTGTCAATCGTAACGAGTGCATTGATGGCTGAACTAGAGAAAAAAGAGTTGACGATAGGTTTTATAGCGCTGACGGATTGTGCGCCTCTGGTCATTGCCAAAGAGAAAGGTTTCTTTGAAAAATACGGTCTTGACGTTCATGTCGTTAAAGAAGGCGGCGGTTGGCCCGGTATCCAGCAAAAAGTTATTAGCGGAGAGTATGATTTCTCTCATGCCTTGGCAGGTATGCCGATCGCAGCAACACTGGGCATCAACGGAAATGCAAACCTTCAAGCACTCCTAAGTCTTGATTTTAATGGAAATGGGATTACCTTTGGTAATAACATCATCGAAAAGATGAAAAAATACGGCATGGATGAGAAAAAACGTCCGCTAGGTTCTGAGTCATTGAAAAAATACATCGATGCCAAGCATGCAAGCGAAAGTTCATATCAGCCGCTTAACTTCGGTATGGTACACCCGGTCTCTACGCACAACTATGAGCTGCGTTACTGGATGGCGACTTCAGGAATCGAGCCTGACCGTGATGCGACCATCAAACCTTTCCCGCCTCCGACTATGCCGTCTAATCTGATTGCAGGAAATATCGAAGGCTATTGTGTCGGTGAGCCGTGGAATGAGCGTATCGTTTTAAAGAAAAAAGGCTCAACTCTGGTAACGAACTACGATATCTGGAACAACAACCCGGAAAAAGTATTGCAAGCCCGTGCTGACTTCGTTGAGAAGAACCCTGAAACGACAAAAGCCGTGATGAAAGCTGTGATAGAAGCGCAGATCTGGTTGGATGCTTCATGGGACAATCGTAAGGAAGCGGCGAAGATCTTGAGCAAGCCTAACTACGTAAAAGCACCGGTATCGGTTCTTGAAAAGTCTATGACGGGAACATTCCAGTACCTTAAAGGCCAAGATTCCGAGGCGAACCCTCAGTTTAACGTATTTGCAAACTACTATGCGGCATATCCGTTCTACTCTCA
>JBFEYG010000215.1:0-4189 GCA_041562275.1 Sulfurimonadaceae bacterium
CCAGGCGGCCAAGACTTTGCTGTATCATGATCACAGAATAGCTTAGCAGCACAAGGGCTATGATATTCCTGAAAAGCTGGCTTCCGCTATAGTGACGGTAGCTATACAGAGTCAGGAAAAAAAGTACGCCACCTAGGATATTTCCAAGGAAATAGTCATGAAAAAGCAGCATACCGCTGAGTGCGACAAGGACCCAATGTAAAAAGACCAGTTTAAGCATGAAACGGTCAGCCCGTTTGTACTCATCTTGTCGAAGTTGACAAAAGGGGGGTCGATAAAAAAGCAGGTTGAACAGTTCACTCATCAATTAGGCCTTGTATGTCGGACTGGATCTGTGAAAAATCATAAGGGAAGGCTGTGTAGATGTAGCGCAGCTGTTTCCCTTTGTCATCTCGTTTGATCAAATAAAGATGTGCCGTATGGTCCATCTGGGTGTCATCCAGGAGGGATCTGGAAAAATAGACGCTAAATGTTTTTGTATAGGTCCTAAGGATGTGGTCATCTAAAAAGACACCTTTGAAATCGGGATGAAAGGTTTTGGCAAAGCTGTCGGGAAGTGTTGTGTCCTGAGGAACAGAAAGGTCCAGGAATTTTACGCGTGCATGTTTTTTGATCTGTTGCGAAAGTGTTTCATACCATTGCCCAAGGATTTCGAGTCTGGGTGTACAGACATCTGCGCATCCGGCATAACCGAAAAAGAGGAGCTCTATCTCCTGTTCGTCTTCGCAAACATGTTCAAGTGAGAGATCTTGTCTGAGTTCGACACGCGAGATGCCTTTCGTATAGAAACTGGGTATTATCATCGTGAAAACAGATGTGATGAAGACCAGGAGGACAAGGATAATTGCCGGCGTGTAGCGTTTCATAGCTATTTCTGATGCGCTTGTTTGATCTGAAGGATATCATCAATATGCTCAAGAAGAATGTCGACAAGTCTTGGCTCAAAGGACTTGCCGCTTTCGTCTTTCATAAAATCGATCACTTCCTCCAACGGCCATGCCTTTTTATAGACTCTGTCATTGCTAAGTGCATCGAACACATCGGCAACCGCTGTGATACGTCCGCAAATAGATATGTCTGTACCGCTAAGACCTCTTGGATATCCAGTTCCATCCCACTTCTCATGATGTTCATGAGAGATGATAGCGGCCATTTGCAGCAGCCTGTGGGAAGACTTTTTAAAGATCTCATAACCGATAGAAGCGTGTTCTCTCATCTGAACAAATTCCTCATCGCTCAGTTTCCCGGGTTTAAGCAAGATAGCATCAGATATGGCAACTTTCCCGATATCATGCATCGGACTTGCCATCTTAAGCATTTCTACCTCTTCATCAGCAAGACCGTAATGTTTTGCAAGAAGAGCAGAATAAAGCGCAACACGGTTGACATGATCGCCTGTCTCTTTTGAACGCAGCTCACCCATCTCACCCAGGGTATAAATGATCTCTTTTTGGGCACTGAGGATCTGCTCTTTTGCCTGTATCTGCTTAGTGATGTCGGTACGTACGCTTATATATTCGATTATCTCATTATGATGGTTCAGTATAGGTACGATAGTCGCATCGACATAGTAGCTACTGCCGTCTTTGGCTCTGTTTTTGATGACACCTTGCCAGACCTTTTTATCGGTGATCGTATTCCACATCTCCTGGTAGAACCTATCGGATGAGTCAGGGTGCCGGACGATCCCGTGCGACTGGCCTAAAAGTTCCGCTTTGGAATATTGGGAGACTTTGCAGAATGGTTCGTTAGCATAGGTGATCACTCCGTTAGTATCCGTTTTGGAGACAAGGGCACTGATATCTATAGCCTCTTTATACTGCTCCAGTAAAACATGCGACTCATCGACTTCGTTTTGCAGCTCTTTCTTGGCAAGAAAGAGCTCTACGTGTGTTCTAACCCGGTGAATCAGCTCATGTTGCTGAAAAGGTTTTGTGACATAGTCTTGTCCGCCATGCTCAAAACCTTTGTTGATGCTTTCCTGATTGGCATCGGCAGATAAAAAGATAATAGGGATATGTTTGGTATGTTCATTCTTCCTGATGATATCGGCCGTTTGGTAACCGTTAAGACCGGGCATGTTGATATCAAGAAGAATAAGACTATACTCTTTCTTTTCCAGGTGCAAGATAGCTGCTTTACCGCTTGTTGCAAAGAAGATATTAAAAAGATCTGTGGCTTTTAAGACATTGGCAGCGACTTGAATGTTTTTGGGGTTGTCATCGACGATAAGTATATTGGCTTTTTTTTGCGTATTAAGCATATTGACCCCTGATCCCTTCGATGATTTATTATAACAGAAATTTATAGTAAAAGTCGGGCACTTCTTCATTGGTGTCGTGTTTGATGTGAGTTAAAGTTTAAAAATAATTCAGGAAGATTTTGTGAGTGGTGACCCCAAGGAGATTTGAACTCCTATGGCATGGATGAAAACCATGAATCCTAACCATTAGATGATGGGGCCAAAAGTTTTTTTTAACTTAATGTCTAAGTTAAAGTGGTGTCCCGTGATGGACTCGAACCATCGACATCCTCATTAAAAGTGAGATGCTCTACCAACTGAGCTAACGAGACATTTACAAGCACCTAAGTGTTTGTGGATGGGAATTATAGGGGATTATCTTTTTAATGTCAATAGTATTTATAATAAATATAAAAATTTTCTCATAAATGCCTTTTTCACACAGAAAATTAGATAATATAACGCAATGATTTTATTTGAATACGATTATATACTGTTGTTGATACTGCCGATAATCTACTGTTTTTATAAATGCCGCGAAGAGATCGTGAAACGTCTCTTTGTGCATCTTGAACTGTTTAGTCTAAAACGTCCGCGTTTTTGGATTCAAGATATCCTAAAACTTCTGATCGCGATCTTGATACTGGTCAGCCTTGCTTCCCCGATACTGATCGACAAAAGCAATCCGCTAAACCGTAAGGGGATAGATATCGTCCTTGCTATCGATGCAAGCGGATCGATGCGGGCATCGGGTCTGAGTGAGATACGCGAGAGCCGTTTTAAGACAGTGCAGCGTGTAGTTCGGGATTTTATTGCAAAACGTTTGAATGACAATGTCGGTGTAGTACTTTTTGGTGACTATGCCTTTATCGCTTCTCCCGTGACGTATGAAAAAGAGATCGTCTCAGAGATGGTCTCTTATCTTCAAACCGGTATGGCAGGTGATAATACGGCAATAGGCGAGGGGATAGAACAGGCTATCCGAGCTTTGATCTATTCCAAGGCGAAGAGCAAGGTCATCATTCTCCTTTCTGACGGCGAACATAACAGCGGGCGTATCTCGCCCAAAGATGCCGTGAAGATCGCACAAGAGCAGGGAATCAAGATATATACGATAGCTGTCGGAGACGATTTTAATCCTGCCTTGCTTCAAGAGATAGCGGCTCAGACAGGCGGAAAATCCTTTGCCGCGATCAATGAGGATGAGCTTAAAGGTGTCTATGAGGAGATCAACACGATGGAAAGCTCGCAGATCAAATCCCAGCAGTTTTTGAAAAAAGAGTACTTTTACCAGTACGTGCTAACGTTCACGTTTTTTCTCTTGTGTTTGTATATACTCCGCCGTTTCAAAGGGCTTGCATGACATTATTATCACCTGCATTTTTATGGTTGTTCCTTGTCTTGTTACTGATGATCCTGTACCGCAGAAACACTAAAGAGTACGATATAGCATCCTCGACACGGTCTAAACTGATACTTTTGTATCTCTCCTTGGTGATGATGATCTTCGCCCTGGCAAGGCCTGTGCTTGAAGAGGCCCCTATCAAACAGGAGTTTAAAGGCTCGGAAGTCGTCATCGCTTTGGACCTTTCTTATTCTATGCAGGCAACAGATATTGAACCGACACGTTTTGAAGCTGCCAAAGCGCTGATAAAAGAACTTATTAAAACCCGGGTACATGAACGCTTCGCTCTGCTTGGGTTTACCACCAATGCGATTATACTCTCTCCTTTAAGTTCGGATGCGGAGCTTCTGGGACATCAGCTTGAGCTGATCCGGCCGGAACTTGTCATGACAAAGGGGACAAATATGGCTTCGGTCCTGGAACTTGCCACCAAGCTTTCGCAGGTAAAAGCGAAGAACCTTGTCATCGTCGGTGACGGAGGCGAGCGAAAGGACTTTTCGGAAGATATTGCTTATGCGAAGAAGAACGGACTGAGCATCTCG
>JBFEYG010000216.1:0-4164 GCA_041562275.1 Sulfurimonadaceae bacterium
CAACCGTATTTTTTATCTTTTCAGCATCGGGATAGGTCTGCTTTTTGCCTTTGCCTTTTTGATGAATGCCTATGGAATCAGCGGTCTGACACCGATCAAGGGTATCTCTGTCCCTTTCTTGTCGTATGGGGGCTCATCGATGTTGGCGGCGAGTATAGGGATAGGAATGGTACTGATGATCTCCAAACGGATACGAAAAAAATGAAGATAGTGATCACGGGCGGCGGTACGGGAGGTCATCTTGCTATAGCAAAAAGTCTGCGTGACGCAGCTGTAAAAGCGGGTCACAGCTGTATTTATATAGGATCGACTTCAGGGCAGGACAGATCGTGGTTCGCCGATGAAATGACCTTAAATAAAGGGTTTGATGCTGTGCATTTTCTGCATACGCGCGGTGTGGTCAATCAAAAAGGCTTGGGCAAGGTCCTTTCTCTTTTTTTGAGTCTAAAAGCCACGATAAAAGCACTTTTCATTTTGCGTGGTTCAGATTGCGTGATCAGTGTTGGCGGATTTTCAGCTGCCCCTGCTTCTTTTGCTGCCATAGTTTTGCGTAAAGCTTTTTTTATCCATGAGCAAAATGCTTCTATAGGAAGGCTGAACAGTCTGCTGCGCCCCTATGCAAAAGCGTTTTTCAGCTCTTATGAAGCGAATTCTTCCGTTAAAGACTACCCGGTAAGGGAGAGTTTCTTCGAGCATGTCCGTGTTCGCTCAAAGATAGAGACGATCATCTTTCTCGGAGGCTCCCAGGGCGCACGTTTTATTAATGAACTTGCGCTCAAGACAGCTCCTCTGCTTCATAAAAAAGGGATCAGGATCATTCATCAAGCAGGTAGTCTTGAGATAGAGAAGGTCAAAGAATCGTACCGGCAGATGGGCATAGACGCGGAGGTCTTTGACTTCAGGCCCGATATCGATGTTTTGATGGCGCAAAGCGATCTGGCTGTCAGCCGTGCAGGCGCGAGTACCCTCTGGGAACTCTGTGCATCTGCCTTGCCCACCTTGTATATTCCTTATCCCTATGCCGCAGGGGATCACCAGTTTTTTAATGCCCAGTTTTTGGTAGAGAAAAAGGCCTCATGGCTTTGCCGCCAGGAAGATGATCCGGATGCCCTTCTTCTGGAACTCCTTGAAAGGGATATGAGCCAAGAGAGCAGGACCTTACAGACGCTTATTCACAAAAACGGTGCGGGACTTATTATCAAAGAGATAGAGCAATGCTTGCCGAATTAACAGGATGGATACTTTCTACGGTCGGCGAGTGGGGATACACGGGTATCTTTGTAATGATGGCGATTGAGAGCAGTTTTATCCCTTTTCCAAGTGAAGTTGTGATGATACCGGCAGGGTATCTTTGTTTTAAAGGTGAGATGAATCTTGTTCTTGTGCTTTTAGCAGGATTTGCAGGCTCGATGATAGGTGCATGGATAAACTATCTACTGGCATTGAGCCTTGGCCGCAAGTTCTTGTATACCTACGGAAAGTATATCTTTATGAGGCTTGAGACTTTGCACAAGATGGAGGAGTTTTTCAAGGCACATGGGGCTGTATCCACCTTCAGCGGACGTCTCATCCCAGGTGTGCGGCAGCTCATCTCGATTCCTGCGGGTCTGTCCAAGATGTCCTTCGGACTCTTTAGTTTTTATACATTTTTGGGTGCAGGATTATGGTCGACTGCTCTGGTCTTTTTGGGATACTTCATGGGTGAGAATGAAGCACTTATCAATGAGTATCTGCATGAACTTGTCTGGATAGCACTTGGACTTGTTGTGTGTATAGCACTTGTATATACACTTTTTCATAAACGTTCTCAGAAGAAAAAAGAGGATTGAAGCATGCCCTTCGAGGCGACAAAAGAAAAAGGGTTTACGCGTATCGTCTTCAGGCCGCAAGAAAGATGGCGTTCGTATCTCTTTATACTTTTTTTGTGGCTGCAGACTCTGCTTGTCTTTACTGCGGGACTTTTCTATGGATGGACAGAAGAGCTTCTTCTCCTCTCCTTTGTGCTGAGTGCTTTTGTCTCGATATCTGTGCTTTTTGGACTGCTTGTCCAAAAAACATTAAAACTCACCCTAGAAGGCTTCAGTATTGAGTATGCGCTCTTTGGCTTGCTCCTTTTCAAAAGGGCTTTTAGATGGAGCGAACTAAGTAAAGTTGCTGTCGAACGAGACCGTTTGAAAACCCATGACATCCTCTTCGTTACGCAGAAAAAAAGTGTGCTTTTACATGAAGCTCTGAATGAAGAGAATTGTGATTCTCTGCTTAAAGAGATACAGCTTTTTCATCACTACTATGCGTAGGTTTTACTGATATTTTTTTAACAATAAATTAACACAAACCCAATACAATTAGCTTATAAATGTGAGATAGGGTGAATATAGATGCAGGATATATTTCAAAAAGTACAGACTGATTTTATGGAGTTGGGGATATTCTTTAGCGGACTGGATCTTGAAAAAGACCTTGCTAAGCCCATTGTCTTAAAAGAGGTGTACAGTACTTTGACCAAGAGTTATGACCTTTTTGAAGCAGGTCTTTGTGAGATCGCTTATATGTGCAACAAGTGTGAAGCCAACAAAGAACGCATGCGTCAGCTTATTCTTCTGATGAGCCAATGTGAAAAAGCTGAGAAGATGAGTGATGAAGCGCATCAGGCATTGGCAGAATTTGTACAGATCATTCCCGGAACACTCTCCGAGATGAAAAATATTTATCTGCAAAGCTTGTCCCAAGGCAAAGCTTAGAACTTTTATAATCTTTTTACCCCCTCTTTGCTATAATCGCGTACTTTTTTATAATGAAGAAGCTTACTATGAAGCTTTTTTTGACACAAGGCAATAATATGGACGTTCGTAAAGCGTTTTTAGACTATTTTGAATCCAAAGGCCATGCGACCATCGCGAGTGCTCCTTTGGTCCCTGATGATGCGACACTGTTGTTTAATAATGCAGGGATGGTCCCTTTTAAATCGATCTTTACAGGCGAGATACCTACGCCTGAAAATCCACGTGCTACTTCATGCCAGACCTGTCTACGAGCGGGTGGCAAACACAACGACCTGGAGAATGTCGGTCATACTGCACGCCATCATACTTTCTTTGAGATGCTCGGGAACTTCTCGTTTGGAGACTATTTTAAAGAAGATGCAATTGCCTATGCCTGGGAGTTCATTACGGAAGTACTGGAACTGCCTGTTGAGAAACTGTGGGTTACGGTTCATGAAAGTGATGATGAAGCGGAAGAGATCTGGAAGAAATATGTCGCTGCCGATCGTATCATGCGTTTGGGTGACAAAGACAACTTTTGGCAGATGGGTGACACCGGTCCATGCGGTCCGTGTTCTGAGATCTTTTACGATCAGGGGGCAGAGCACTTCAACGGTCCTGAAGACAAGATGGGTGGGGACGGCGACAGATTCTTGGAGATATGGAACCTCGTCTTCATGCAGTACGAACGCGACAAGTCAGGCACATTGACACCGCTTCCAAAACCTTCTATCGACACGGGAATGGGACTGGAGCGTGTTATCGCTGTCAAAGAGGGCGCGCTCTCGAACTATGACACCTCGATGTTCATGCCGATGATCAAAAAGGTCGAAGAGCTGACAGGCAAGAAGTACGAGTACAAAAGCGGCGCTTCTTATCGCGTTATCGCAGATCACATCCGTACAGCCGTATTCCTTCTTGCTCAGGATATCAACTTCTCGAATGAAGGACGCGGGTATGTCCTTCGCCGTATCCTAAGACGTGCAGTGCGTCACGGATATCTTCTTGGACTTCGCAAAGCCTTTATGTACAAGATCGTCGATACCCTTGTTGCCCAGATGAAAGAGGTCTACCCGTATTTGGCGACGAAGGCCGAGACGGTCAAGACGCAGATACAGCTTGAAGAAGAGCGTTTTTTTAAGACGATCTCAGACGGGATCGAACTCTTTAACGAAGAGCTTCGCAATACCAAAGAGGTCTTCAGCGGAGAGGTGGCATTCAAGCTTTATGATACCTTCGGTTTTCCTTTGGATCTGACGGAAGATATGCTCAAAGAGAAAAATCTGAGACTTGATTCGGCTACTTTTGATGCATTGATGAAAGAGCAGAGAGAACGAGCCAAAGCAGCCTGGAAAGGTTCAGGTGACGCGGCAACAGAGGGTGACTTCAAATCACTTTTAGA
>JBFEYG010000217.1:0-4154 GCA_041562275.1 Sulfurimonadaceae bacterium
ACATAGCCCCGTCATAGACATTGTGCGAAAGCCCTATTGCAGCTCCCATCGCAATATTATCCCGACTGAAAAGGCTCAATTCCATTCCCGGCTGTGACTGGGTCACTCCGTCACACATGGCGGGCACACCGCCGGCTACCTGTGCCGTCGCGCCCAGGTCCATCAAGGTACGCTTGATCAACGCCGGGTAGAGTTTATAGGGTTCATGTGCGGATAGCATATCGTTGTAGGCTGTGATGATAGCGATATTGGGACTGTGCATCTGTGCGAGAGAACTTTTCTCATCGTCTTGCATCGGTGCCATAGCATGGGCTAGATTGCTGCAGCCAAGCTTATTTCGGTTGACCCCGTGACCCTTGGCCAGACGGATTCGTTCGAGATAGACTGCCCTGCTCTGCGCAGAACGTTTGATGATGTTTTCAGTGACTTTAAGTATGCTTTCATTCATGCGTAATATACCTCTATATCTTTGATATTCTGGTTCAGTACTGACCGTATCGGCATCGTATATCTGTTCTCTCCCGAGATCGCTTTTTCATAGACAGCCAGCTTCTCTTTGCCCTCAAAATGCAGATACAGATGTTCGGCACTCAAAATGGCTGAAAGCGTCAGGCTCATCCGCATGTGCGGCGCGGTATTGGGCTCTATACTGATACACAGGTTTTGGTTATTAAGATCAAAGGCCTCTTCGAGCTTCTTGTTTTCAGGAAATAACGAGGCAGTATGGGCATCTGCGCCCATACCAAGGATAACGATATCAAAAGGCAAAAGCGCTTGCATATCCTGCGAACATGCTTCTTCTGCTTCGCACGCATCGATTCCCTCTTTGTACATCCCTAAAAAGTTAGCCTTACTTGCCTTCTCCTGCAATAAATAGGTCTTGACAAAGGTCTCATTGCTGTCCCCGTGCGATGAAGGGACCCACCTTTCATCACAAAGGCCTACACTCACCTTCTCCCAATCCAAAGAAGCCTGTTTAAGCTTTTCAAAGAGCGGTTTTGGCGTACTGCCTCCGGAGACAAGCAGCGAAGCTCTTCCCTTGGTCTCAATCGCCTCTTCAAGCTGAGCAAGAATACTTTGGCTCAAGGCCTCTACCAAGTCATGTTGCTTACTAAAGGCATGTTCCAACCTACTCATCGTGCCAGTCTCTTCCGTCTCTTGCGATCAGCTGTATCGCTGCACTTGGACCGTCCGTACCTGCCGTATAGCTTTTCATAGGCACAGCGTTCTTCGCCCAGCCTTCCAGGATTACATCTGCCCATCTCCAGGCAGCCTCGACCTCATCCAGACGCATAAAAAGTGTCGGATTGGCACGGATCACATCCAAAAGCAGACGCTCATAGGCATCGGGCTTATGTTCCATGTTCAAAGGAGCATTAAGTTCCAGATCAACCTGTTGAAGCCGCATACTTTCACTCAATCCCGGTATCTTGTTCATCAGTTTCAGCTCGATACTCTCGTTGGGCTGAAGGGTGATGACCAGTTTGTTCTGCGAGATGCAACTTCCGCTGTTGGCGAAGATGGAGTAAGGGATACTCTTGAACTGTATCACGATCTCCGAGTTGCGTCTTTGCATGCGCTTTCCGCTTCTCAGATAAAAAGGCACCTCGTTCCAGCGCCAGTTGTCTATGTCCACACGCAATGCGGCAAAGGTCTCCGTCGTACTCTCAGCCATCCCGTCGCCTTCAAGGTATCCCGGTGCCGGTTGTCCGTCACTGGAACCGCGTGCGTATTGTGCCCGGACTGTCTTCTGTTCGATATCTGCAGGGCTCATCAGACGAAGCGAACGCAGAACTTTGACCTTCTCATCACGCACACTGTCGGCCTCAAGCGAACACGGCGGCTCCATGGCGATAAGACAGAGCAGCTGCATCAAATGGTTCTGGATCATATCGCGCATCGCACCGTACTCGTCATAATAACCCCATCGTCCTTCCACACCGACACTCTCGGCTACGGTGATCTGGACATGGTCAATATTGTCCGAGTTCCAAAGCGGCATAAAGATACGGTTAGAGAAACGCAATGCCATGATGTTTTGGACCGTATCTTTTCCCAAATAGTGGTCAATACGGTAGATCTGACACTCATTGAAGTACTTTAGCACTTCGACGTTGATCACACGCGAAGATTTAAGATCCCGGCCTATCGGTTTTTCCAGTACGACCCGGCTCTTTTCACTCACAAGCTCCCATTCGCTTAGGGCCTTGCAGATAGGCCCAAAAAAGTCAGGTGCGGTAGAGAGATAGTTCACCCTGTCCCGATCAGGATAGACACTGAGCAGGTCACGCAGACCCTTATAGCTCTGTTCATCTGCAAAGTCTATGATAACGACATGCAACTGCGCCTTGAAACGCTCGAACTTCGCTTCATCAAAAGCTTCTGTTGGCAAGAACTCCTGCAGTTTTGTCTTGACCAGATCAATATGCTCCTGCAGACTCATCTGTACTCTCGTCGCCGTGATGATACGGCTTTTATGTTCAAGGTATCCTGCATCACTCAAATGGTAAAGTGCCGGCATAAGCTTTCTAAATGCCAGGTCGCCATGACCGCCAAAAATCGTTATATCACATAGACTGTTTTGCTCACTCATCTTGTCTTCTTTCGCTAGCTCTTAGCTCTTGTCGTAAAAATAGTTTGTTGCTTCGACAAACCCGTCAACACTCCCACAGTCAAACCGTTTACCCTTAAACTTATAGGCGATCACCATCCCTTTCTTAGCTTGATCACACAAGGCATCCGTTATCTGAAGTTCTCCGTTCTTGCCCGGTTTCGTCTTTTCGATGACCTTGAATATATCCGGTGTCAGGATATACCGGCCGATGACAGCAAGATTGGTAGGTGCCTTGTCGTTATCAGGTTTTTCTACCATGTTAGAGACCATATACACGCCTTCTTCTATCTCATTACCTTCGATCACACCATACTTATGGACCTCTTCCATAGGCACTTCCATGGTAGCGACAATACAACATTTATATTTATCATACAGTTTGACCATCTGTGTCAATATCCCGTCACCGTCAGGGTTGACACACAGATCATCTGCCAGGATGACTGCAAAAGGGTCCTGCTCACCGACAAGGACTTTACCCTTGTAGATAGCATCACCCAGGCCTTTCATCTCATTTTGACGGGTGTAGGTAAAGGTACACTTATCTATGATATTGCGTATATCACCCAGTAAAGCCTCTTTCGAGGAGCCTTCTATCTGATGTTCAAGTTCGTACGATATGTCAAAATGATCCGTTATGGCACGCTTTCCTCTACCCGTAATGATGGACATCACATCACATCCTGCTTCCATTGCTTCTTCAACACCGTATTGAATAAGCGGCTTGGTCAAAATAGGCAGCATCTCCTTGGGCATCGCCTTGGTCGCCGGTAAGAATCGTGTCCCGTAACCGGCTGCGGGGAATAAGCATTTCTTTATCATTGTAACTCCTAAATTATATTACTTGATTTCTAGATATTTCCTTTAAGCCACATCATCTGATAGGGTTCAAGGGATATCGTTCGTGTCTCATCCGGAACATACGTTGAAAGCAGATCGTTCAGAGGCAGAGTGATATCCTCCGGAATGCTGAAAGAGACCTCTTCATCGGAAAAATTATGCACAGCCAAGATCCTCTGTGTATCGTCACTGCTGACCTGTTCTATAACGAAGAGCCTAGGGTCACTTTGAAAGAAGCGAAAACTTCCAAAAGGATCAAAAGCCTTCTCATTTGTACGTATGGAGATGAGACGCTTGTAACTGTCAAACATCGTCTTGGCAAGATTGCCCTGTTCGCTAAGTTCTTTTTCGAGCCAATCCACATTATATTTCTCACGGTTGATCGAACGGTTTACCCCCGTGTGTTTGACGCCGTCATGATAGTTGCGTGATCCGACAAGCGAATGAAAGTATATACCCGGCACACCCGGCATGACGAGGGCTGTACCCTGAGAGACAAGCATACGTTTAATGCGCAGCATATCCTCATCTTCGGGATGACTCAGGGCATCAATATAGCTGCAATTAAGTTCATAAGGACTTTGTGAACCGTCTTCTTCGGTGCGAAAGGAGACCAATCCACCATGTTCCTGCACTTTGCTTACAAGAAAATCGATCTCTTGATCACTGAGAATACCCTTAACAGGCCGGAGTCCGACGC
>JBFEYG010000218.1:0-4149 GCA_041562275.1 Sulfurimonadaceae bacterium
ATCCTCTCGCTTATGTCAGGCGGGTTTGACTCGACAGTCGCTTCATACCTGACGATGAAACGTGGGATCAAGACCCACTTCGTCTTTTTCAACCTCGGTGGCGCGGCCCATGAGATCGGTGTGAAGCAGGTCGCCCTGTATCTGTGGTCGAAGTTCGGCTCCTCGCACCGCGTGAAGTTCATCTCCGTGCCTTTTGACGATGTGATCACAGAGATCTTCCGCTCGACGGCACCGACCTACATGGGTGTGACCCTGAAACGTCTGATGCTTCTGGCCTCGCAAAAGATAGCCGACGAGCTTGAGATTGATGCGCTTTTAACGGGCGAGAGTGTTGCCCAGGTCTCCAGCCAGACCCTGCGCAACCTTGCCCTCATCGATCAGGTCTGTGACAAGCTCATACTGCGTCCGCTTTCGACGATGAACAAGCCTGAGATCATGGGCATCGCGGACACGATAGGCACACGCCATTTTGCCGAGAGTATGCCGGAGTATTGCGGGGTCATCTCGCAGAACCCGATCACGCACGGCTCATTCAAACGTATGGAAAAAGAGGCCAAAAAATTTGATTATGAGGTCCTGGACAAGGCGGTTGCCGATGCCAAGCATATCTATGTGGACGAAGTGGTTGCCAACGTCAACGAGATGGCGGCGGTAGAAGTCGTGCATGATCTGGACTCGGATGACTACGTCGTCATCGATATCCGTCCGGAGGGTGAATGCATAGAGACCTCTTGCGAGAGTATCAAGATACCTTTTCACCAGCTCAAGACCGAGTTCAAGAAACTTGCCAAAGAGAAGAAGTATCTGCTCTATTGCGAAAAAGGGATCATGAGCCAGCTTCATGCCCAATATCTTCGTGACTCAAAAGAGTGCGAGGATATTAGGGTCTATCGACCTTTGTAGGTTCCCCTTAAATATAGAGCTTATCAGGTAGGTAGACTGATAGATTAGAAGTTATATCCAACACCTAAAGTAAAGCGATTCATGCTTTCGTTCTCTTTGTTACTACCGTGCCGAGTATAATCCATGTTTGTTCTCAAAGCTTGGATGTTAATTCTAAGTTGTTCATTTATTGCATATGATGCAGATAGTCCATAAGTCCAACCCTCTGTGTCCCATGTTCCCCAGGCTGCATCATATTTACCAAACTCATAGCCAAACATTGCACTGACATCAACATCTTTATCTATGATGTATGTCACTGTCGGAAGCAGATCTATAAAGTATTCTTTCGGGTTTGTAGACTGCCCGTCTATCTCTACTGACGGATTGTAATCTCCATTAAGAGTCATACCGACTGCAATCTTTTCATTTATTGATTTCATCAACTTTCCATTGATATTCACTCCGTAACTTGTATCCACACGGCTATCTCTTACGTTGATCAGACTTAAACCAAGACCTAACTCTTGTTTGTAGTCAAAAAAACTGTCTTCTGCTATTACGCTGCTTGTCAGTGCTGCAACTGCTATAGTACACATCATTATCTTTTTCATTGTTGTCCTTTTAAATTGATTTGTATTCTAGTCATAATTTGATTATTTGGTTTATAATAGTTAATAAATAATTATAAATAACAATAATACAGATACGATAAGTAACATTTTAAGTTTTTTTAAAACAATAAGAATCAATCTTACATCTCTAAATCTTTTTATTTATTGCATGCTTAAAAAATATATTCACCCAAAACTCTTAGCCAAGACACCTGACAAAAAGCTATAATGTCAAAAAAAAACTATAAGGTCGGTAGAGATGCGTCAGCGGATGATGAAGACATTGTATATGACTTTGGGCTTTATGTTTATCGTCTTAGCCGTTTTGGGCGTTTTTCTGCCGCTGCTTCCGACGACGCCTTTCATCCTTGTAGCCGCGTATTTCTTTTCAAAATCTTCCGACCGCTGGCATCAGTGGCTGCTTGCCAACAAGGTCTTCGGCCCCATCTTGTACAACTGGGAGTGCTCACGCTGCATCCCTTATTTTGCTAAGGTCCTCTCATTCAGCATGATCGCAGTCTTTGGTTCGTTCTCTGTTATCACGATCCCTTTCATGTGGGTCAAGATAATCACGGTCCTGTTGATCGCCTATGCCTGTTACTTCATAGCAAATATTCAGACCTGTGCCAAAGAAAAAGCGCCGTTAAGGGTGGAAGACCAATAAACGGGTTGATGTTTCGTTTTAAATTTATGGCATAATTAAACATCATTTACAAAGGTACCTATCATGCCTGAAATATGGATAGCCTTAACGGGTGTCATCATACTCATTCTTTTTTGGCGTCAGCTTATTGTCTTTAGGATGCAGGCGAAGATAAACTATGCGCCGCTTGTGCTTATCATCGGGTCTATATCTTCTGTCTCTCTGTTTGTCTTTTCTTCGCACGAGGGGGAGCTGAAGCATGATATCCAGTACGCTTTGATGCCGCTGCTTATCTCGCTCATCTTCTACATGGTGATGTACCTGATGTACCAGCTAAAGATCAACAGCGCACGGATGCAGCAAAAAGAGCACGAAAAACTTCTGGCCGTTCTCATCACCAATATCAAAGAGTACTTCAGCGTGCTTGATGGAAAACTCAGTGCTATAGAGAGTACGGATGAGAAGACGCTCAGTGCCGTACAGATGGCTTTGAAGAACGAGCTTTCCGTCTTCAGCCAGCTCTCTTCCAAGCAGGAGACTATCCTGGACAAGCTTGAAGAGATGTATACCCAGGAAGAGAATGCCCTGCTTAAGATACAAAACTTTTTGGACAAGGATGTTATGGACCTGGATGCAGTCGTACACAGGCATATCGATGTCTTGCGTATCGCAGAGAAGGACCACTTCAACAAGCTGTTGGGGGTTATGGGCAAGATGAGTGAAGATATGGTTGAGAGCGAGATGGGTGAGGCGGTGCAAAGCCTTCACAAGCGGCTTGACAACATCGACGAGAACTTCCGCACAAGCGCTTCACTTATCGTTTCCGAGGCAAAAGAGGCCTTGAGCTCGACCGTAGAGAGCATCAACACAGGTCTTCAAAACACCAAGCAGCTGAGCGAGATACTTATGCTGTCTACGCAGGAATATGAAGTCAAGCTCCAAGAACTTCACAAGCAGGCAAGCCAGCTTCTGCAAAAATCGGACACCATCCATGAGAGCATGGAAGACACCTTCGTACAGTCGCAGAAGGTTCGTCCGGTCTACAACTCATTAAACGAGCTTGTCTCACGTCTGATGGATATCTATACCGAGTACAAGCATGCGAAAAAAGAGCTGCATATACTCGCCTCTGAATTGGGCAATGCTGAAGAGCGTCATTTCGAGATCATGGACAAGAAGATCGATGATCTGGGCGAGGACATCCACAAGAAGATAGAAGCCTCGCTGCGTGAGCTCAAAGAGCATTACCACATCGCAGACAGGGATGTGACCAGCACTGTCAAGACCCTTGCCGCGAAGGCGCAGATGAAAAAAAGCTATGTTGAGGAGTAGGGTATAAGAGCTTTTCTTCTTGCCTCTCTTCTTTTCTGTCTCACTTATGCGCAGGAATTTGTTCCCCGTACTCAGGTGATGATGGGAACTTATATCACGATAAGCCTTGAAAAAGAGCAGATGGAGCACTCCAAAGTAGTCTTTGACCGCTTGAAAAAAGTCGAGATGGGCTTGTCTTCATATGACAAGGAAGCTGAGATCTACAGACTGAACCAGGAGCATGAGGCAGCTATCTCACAAGATACCTATGAGGCGCTTTCCCTCTCAAGCGCGTATTATAAACAGACCAACGGATATTTTGACATCACCATCGGTTCGATCACCAAGGGGCTATTTCATTTTGGCGGGGAGGAACGTATCCCTACCGACAAAGAACTCTTGGCGGCGAAGGTGGACTTCAAGGGTCTGCACTTTACACGCAAGAAGGCGTGGGTTGACGAGGGTGTCAAAGTCGATCTTGGCGGGATGGGAAAGGGCTTTGGTGTGGACAAGGCCGTAGAACTTCTCAAAGCGAAGGGAGTATCGCGGGGTGTAGTTGCCCTAAGCGGTGATATCTTCTGTCTTCATGCGTGCGAGATGAGCATCCAGGACCCTTTTTCATCTAGCAGCTTGGCAAGCTTCACCATGGCGCAGGAAAACACGGCCATCTCGACAAGCGGAAACTACAGACGATACGTG
>JBFEYG010000219.1:0-4091 GCA_041562275.1 Sulfurimonadaceae bacterium
AGATGGGAAAGACTTCGCCTCCCAGGGAAAGAAGCGGATTGTCTTCAAGACGGAGATCCCGTCTGAACCAGAGTATGCGTCTCATTTTCCGCTTTTAATGTCAGAGCGCAGTGCAAGCTCTTTTGGATAGGGCTGCAAGAATTTTTGTCCAAGAAGATAGGAAGCCTCATATTTGTGGGCGAACATGCTCAGAGTGCTCAGCGGTGTGACAAGAGGGATGATCTTCGCGGCATAATCTCTTATCTGCTCATGCAGGGTACTCTTTTCGACATCGCTCAGATCGTTCTTGACGAAACCTGCCATATGCTCAAGGACATTGCGCGTCTTGCCGACACTGCTTTTTTCACCTATAGCCGTCTTGAAGATGCGTTCGTACTCTTTGAAAAGTTCCGCCGCGTTCACTTTGTCGTGGCTGCCGACAAGTTTGCCCAGTTGTCGGTAGGCGACTTCATTCTTTGACTGGAGCATGAACTTATAGGACTGATGGAAGTCCACGAGTCCTTTCATGCCGCTAAAGGAGGCTTTGAAATTCTCAAAGTCATGATAGGCGAAGAGCTGCATGATGAAGTTCTCTCTCAGCCACGGATCGTTCAAACGTCCCTCTTCTTCCATGGGCAAAAGGGGGAAGTGTTCTTTGCACAGACCGGCAAAAAGCCCGTCCTCCTTTCCTTCGGCAAATCCGTTGGAGAGGTAGGCTTTGGCACTGTTTAAACCACAGCTGGGTGACTTTGACTTGAAGATAATGGCGCTGAGAGGTTCTTCTTTGAGCCGGCCGAGATCGTCATGCGAAGCACTCAGCAGTGTGCTTGTCAGGTCAGAGCCGTCTTTGTTGGACTGGATGATGAGTCCATTGTTGTCACGGACCATCCTGAGTGATGGTCTGGGGTTTCCAAAAGCAAGGTTCTCCGGACAGAAAGGGACAAACTGAGCATACCGGCTGAGTTCATCGGTTATAAAATGGTCGTGTTTATGGCCACTGTCAAAACGTACTTTATTGCCTAAAAGGCAGGAAGAAACGGCTATTTTCATCTTATAAATCCTTCAGATCGTTTGTTATGACAGAGAGAATATGCTCCGAACTTCCAAAATGGGGAAGAAGCTCGATATTCACTTCAGGATGCAGTTCCTTTATCTCACGGATCTTCTCAGGAATGTCGTGATGGACGTGTCTTCCCGAGTTGAGAAAGAAAGGATAGATCTGTATCTCTGTTATACCTTTGTGTATCATAGCATGTAATGCCTCATCAATGCCAGGCTTTGCCAACTCTAAAAATGAGGCTTCTATTTTGGTATAAGAGGAATCGAGTCTGGTTCGCAGGTTTGAGACCATTGCCTCAAACTCTTGATTTGATTCTGTTCTGCGACTGCCGTGTGCGATAAAAAGCAAGCCCTTCATCGTCTTAGGCTAAGAACGCTTTTTTGAAGTCATTATACGGCAGTGTTGTTATCCCGATTTCGGTAAAAAACTCCAGGATAGGTTCCTGATCCGAGGCAACGGAGTGGAAGTCAGGATGAAAACAGTTCAAAGTAGCCTTGAGGATATCATCCATCAAAGCACTCTTTTCCCCTTGAGTATACTCATAATAGTGCTGCATCGCTGCCTGCGGGTTTTGTTCCATCCATAGGATAGCCTCTTTAACGGCGTTGACAAAGGTCTGTGCCGCTTGCGTGTTGTCTTTGTACCAGCTTTTGTTGACGAAGATGTCCAAGGCACTAAAGTTGGCAAAACCGACATTTTCAGCATCAAGGTAAAGGACTTCCATCCCTTCATGCTGTGCTTCTATTCCCTCAAAGTTATAAAAATAGAGCCATCCCGCGTCTGCACCTTCTTTCATGTACTTAAGGTGCTCAAACCCGTTGGCTACAAACTCTACCTGGTCTCTTGTGACCTCTACACCTTCTTTGGCGTAAAAGCGGCGTATGATGTTAAACGCGATGGTATTGGTCTTCTCATTTGAAACAGGCGAAGTGACCGTAATGCTCTCACCGTTGATAAGTTTCTCATACGATGATTTCTTAAGCAGGACACCTCCCTTAGTCTCAAAATAGGTTCCCATAGTCAGGAACTCTTCATCAAATTGTTCAATAAGATGCAGAGGTTCATTCGTAGCAAAGGTGATATTGCCCTGACGCAGTTCTTCAAGCCCGTCATAATGTTCTGTCGGCTCGATGATCTCAAGATCGATCTTGTTTTTCTCAAAGATACCTTCACGAATTCCTACGATAAATGGGAGGTGGTCAGGGTTTAAAAACCATTCTATTGCCAATGTTGTTTTCATATGTTCATTCCTTGTTTAAGATGGGTTATGTTTCTTTTGATATCGCCGTTAAAGATGTCGTTGACGACACTGATCATGTCCGGCTTGTGTGACGCGATCTCATGGATATTGCTGCTGTTGATACCGCCGATAGCGCAGACGGGTATACTCAAAGCTTCTTTGGCCTTTTGAAGTACGCTCATTGAGATGACGCCGGACTTCGGTTTTGTAGGCGAAGGGAAAAAAGAGCCGAAGGCAACATAGTCTGCACCCTGTTTCTGTGCTTCTTTGGCTTTGCGAATGCTCCCATAGCAGGAGACTCCGATGATCCCGTGAGGAAATATCCTTCTGGCTTCGATCAAGGGGGTGTCGTCTCTTCCGATATGGAGTCCATCCGCGTTTATCTTCTGTGCAAGCATAGGCCTGTCATCGATGATGAAGAGAGCCCCATGTTCTTGGCAAAGATGCTGAAGCTGACGGCATATCGTCTCGACTTGGGCATCATCCGCACTTTTATTACGGTACTGTACTATGTTGGCTCCGGCTTCAAGCGCCGTCTTTACCTGTTTTACTACGGTAGCGTCGGGTGTCAGGACTTCATCCGTGATGGCGTAAAGCCCCTGCAGTCTATGTGACATTTTCGCCTCCTTTTTTATGGTTGATCGGTCCGGGCCCGTGTCCGATTGAGGGTGCATGGATCAGACCCTCAGTGATAAACCTTTTTGCGGTCTCTATAGAGGCTTCTAGTGTCTTGCCCAGGGCCAGGTTGGCGGCTATTGCACTCGAATAGGAACATCCTGTACCGTGAAGGTTGTTTGTATCGATATAATCCGACTGAAAGATCTGCTTGTCCTTTCCTATGTAGAGCTGATCGATACTCAGCTTTTCCCCGGAAAACTCCAATGCCTTGTTTTTAACGAGTACGGGTATGTTCAGCGCCTGGATCGATGTGAGCGAGTCTTCATCATCAGCATAGCCAAAGAGCTCTTTGGCTTCAAAAAGGTTCGGCGTGATAACCGTCGCAAACTCAAAAAGTTCTTTCATTTTCTCAACGGCTTCGTCCTGCAGCAGAGGTGAACCTGCCTTGGAGATAAAGACCGGGTCCAATACCAGCGGTATCTTAGAGCCTGCTATAGCATCTCTGACGGCTTCGATGATGTCTGTGCTGTAGAGCATACCGATCTTGATCGCTGCGACATCAAAGTCATCTAAGACAGCTTTAATCTGCGCACTGACAAATTCAGCCGGTATGCTCTGTATCGCAGTGACACCGCTTGTGTTTTGTGCTGTAAGTACCGTGATAACCGATGTTCCAAAGACTCCAAAGGCTTCAAAGGTCTTCAGGTCTGCCTGAATACCCGCACCCCCACTTGAGTCAGAACCTGCGATCGTTAAGACTACTTTCATAATGTCTCCTTTAAATATGTTCAGATTATAGGATAGAACGTGTTCGGTTCGTAGGTGAAAAATGTCAGTTAGTTAGGGATTCTTTAAAAGCAAGACCAAACAGGATGTATATGGCAGAGACAGAGAGGATTATTGGATTGATTTAATGGGTATTGATCGCGTGCTATTTTTATCTTCTAGAGGATTGCTTAAAAGTATTATTTATAGTTTTTATAAGTTAATTAAAACACAATTATTCGTATTAGTTTTAATAAATATTAGTTTTTGATTAAAAAATAGACATAAAAAGTCTAATTTAGACCGTATCTCTTTTATAATCAGTCAGCTAAATGTGTTTTTTGAGAGAAACAGTTAGTCAAATCATTTTCATAAAGTATCTAAGGTACTTTATTATAACAAGGAGATATAGTGGAAAGTTTTGCAGAC
>JBFEYG010000220.1:0-4009 GCA_041562275.1 Sulfurimonadaceae bacterium
CAACAATAGACTCACGACATCACTGAGGTTATGCCAGGCATCCGCGATCAAAGCCAGAGAGTCCGCTGCAACACCATAGCCTGCTTCGATAATGACAAAGAGCATGTTTAAAGATATACCTACGGCAAAGGCCAGGTTATATTTCTTGGGTGCATGACTGTGATTATGGGACATCTTCTTCCACTCCGTATCTAGACTGTATTTGATTCAGCGATGGCTCAATCGGCTAAAAAGTATCAGCGCTATTATAATATATTAATTCAGACCCCATCTGTCAAAAGCCGTAAACGAAGTTCCTGTGAAGGGATCATACAGGACTTTTTTGAAAATATACGGTGACGGTTCTTTGCGATAAAACGATACAAAGCATCATTGCAGGATGAACCAAGAAACCTGAAGATGCGTAAAAAACGCCAGAGACTATCAATGTCTTTGAGTATTGCATAAACCGCTTCGGCGCGCAGGTAGGACTTATCTCCTTTGATAAGGATGATTGTGTCCGAGGAAAACTCATCTATCCTCTGTTCCTTGATCAATGACTTTGCGACGTTTGAATGCATAGGAGCAAAACAGAAAAGTCCCTTGGGGTCATGCTTGAATACAAAGTTGACAGAGCTGTTGCAAAAGCTACACTCCGAATCAAAGATGATGATATAAGGACACCGCATATCTCACCTTTCTTTCACTAAAAGTCTATTCGTTCCTCAATACATTCAGGACGTCTACCTGAGCGGCTTTCTTGGCAGGGTACCAGGCCGAGAGGACAACGATGACGAAGGCACCGACGATGATCGAGAGGAAGTCTATCACAGAGAGCTCCAGAGGAAGTCTTGATGTACCGTATACGTCAGCCGGAAGCGAGATGATATCAAAACTTGAGAGTATCCATAGACCGCTTAAGCCAAGGATCGTTCCTGCGATAATACCTGTTACACCGATGATGATACCAAGATATAAAAAGATCTTCTTTACCTCACCTTCACTCGCGCCCAGAGAGATAAACAGGGCGATCTCCGAACGGCGGTTCATCACCGTCATCAAAAGCGAAGAGATGATATTGACTGCAGCGATCAAGATGATAAGCATCAGCACGATAAAAAGGGCGTGCTTCTCAAGTTCCAGCGCGGAGAAGAACGAGATATTATCTTCCCACCAACCTTTTACACGTACACTATCCGGCAAGAATGCCTGCAGCTTCAGGATGTCTTTATGCGGGTCTTTGGAAAAGATATGGATACCGTCATACTGTGTCTTAGGCAGATGCATAATCGTCTGCAGCGCTTCTAACGAGGTATAGTGATAGGCTTTGTCGTAGGCAGAAAGGCCCGAATCAAAATATCCGTTGATCTTAAAACGCTTGATCTTCGGCGTCAATGTCAATCCGCCCGGTTCAGCCTGCGTGAAGATATACATCAGGCGTTCATGGTCGTTAAGATACATCTCATCAAAGAGTGTCTTTCCGACAAGGACGTCAAACTTTTTGAAAGTCTTGCCCTCTGTCGCTTGAGCAAGGACGATATTCGCCTTGGCTTCGGCTTTGAGATCGACTCCAAAAAGGTATCCGCCCTCCATCGTAGTACCCCTGCGTACGATAATAGGCGAAGCGACGTAGGGGCTGAAAGCCATCTGGGGGAAATTTGTCTGAAGGTCCGTATATAAGGCTTTGTCAACCGAACCATAGAATTTCGGTATGATCGTCAAAGGGTAGTTCATCACCATCAGTTTTTTTCTAAACTCCGCATCAAAACCGTTCATCAGCGCCATTGCGATGATCAGTACCATGACACCCAGCAAAATACCCAAAAAGGCTAGAAAAGCAGATATGAAGATAAAAGGCTGATCCTGGTCAAAACGGAGGTACCGTCTGACCATGTACTTTACGAGGGAGTTGTTCACGCAGTACCTTGAGCCAACGCCCCTTTTTTAGGACCGCTTTGACCACAGCAGTTTTTATATTTTTTCCCTGATCCGCAAGGACAAGGATCGTTTCTTGCGACCTTTTTTTCTATAGGAGAGTCTTCACTTGAAAGCCTCATATTCATCTCATCACGGCGTGCCGCGATCTCACGCTGTTCGACCAGAGCTTCCGCTTCTTCTTCAGCTGCTTTGAACTGGATGATCTGAAGCATCTTGATCGTCTCATATTTAAGTGAGTCCCTGAGTTCGGAGAAAAGGTTGAAAGACTCTTTCTTAAACTCGACCAGCGGGTCTTTTTGATTATAGGCACGCAAACGGATACCTGTCTTCATCGTGTCCATCATATAGAGATGGTCACGCCATGTCTGATCAAGTGTCTTAAGAAAGATCTCACGCTCAACTGCCATACGTATCTCATCATCCAGTACAGACATCTTCGTATCATAAGCCGACTTGATCTGATCAAGCACAGAGGCTTCCAATGCCTCATAATCCTTGCCTTTAAGAATCTCGATGTCGATATCCTGGTTGATCTCTTCTTTGAAGACCAGTGCAAGTTTTTCAAGATTGAAATCCTCTTCGCTCTGCCCATCGAAGATATCACATTCCATCAGAGTATCCCTGACGTAATCCTCACGGTTCTCATCGACTTTGGCATCGATATCGTACTTCGGATCAAGGACATTGTTTCTGAACTTGTAGACGATCTTTCTCTGCTCATTGGCAACATCATCATACTCGACGATCTGCTTACGCCCTTCAAAGTGCATAGTCTCGACTTTTTTCTGCGCTTTTTCCACCGCGCGTGTGACCATTCTCGACTCGATATATTCACCGTCTTCGACACCCAGGCGCTCCATGATCGATTTGATGCGATCTGAACCGAAGATACGAAGAAGGTTGTCTTCCAAAGAGAGGTAAAATTGTGTAGTACCCGGATCGCCCTGACGGCCCGAACGGCCGCGGAGCTGATTATCGATGCGGCGGTTCTCATGGCGTTCCGTACCGATGATATACAGACCGCCAAGATCTTTTATCTCATCAGTGATCTTGATGTCGACCCCGCGTCCTGCCATGTTTGTCGCAATGGTCACAGCACCTTTCTGGCCTGCATTCTTGATGATCTCACCCTCTTGGGCATGCTGCTTGGCATTAAGTACCGTGTGCGGGATCTTCGCCTTAGACAAGAAGGTATGAAGCGCTTCGGACTTCTCAATGGAAGCTGTACCGATAAGCACCGGTTGGCCTGTACTGTTAAGCTCTTTGACCTTGTTCATCACAGCCTCGAATTTTTCCAATTCCGTCTTGTAGATAAGGTCGTTCATGTCCTTACGG
The DNA here is from genome assembly GCA_041562275.1 of Sulfurimonadaceae bacterium. Classification (GTDB taxonomy): domain Bacteria; phylum Campylobacterota; class Campylobacteria; order Campylobacterales; family Sulfurimonadaceae. The sequence goes on from JBFEYG010000220.1 coordinate 3,253, forward strand.
TTGATAGGAAGGTTCGTAGGGATAGAGACAACATCCAGAGAATAGATCTGAGAAAACTCAGTCGCCTCTGTCTGGGCCGTACCCGTCATACCGGCAAGCTTGTCATACATCCTGAAGTAGTTCTGGAAGGTGATATCAGCAAGCGTCTGCGTCTCTTCTTTGATATCGACCTTCTCTTTCGCTTCCAGAGCCTGATGCAGACCTTCAGAATAACGGCGTCCTTCCGAGAGGCGTCCCGTAAACTCGTCAACGATGACGACTTCACCATCGCGTACGACATAGTCCACATCGACTTCAAAAAGATAATTGGACTTAAGCGCATTATCGAGGTAATGCGACAGTTCTGCATTTTGCGGACTGTAAAGGTTCTCGACTTCGAAAAGCTCTTCCGCCTTGGCGATCCCCTCTTCCGTAATAAGGATGACACGGTCTTTCTCATCCACCGTAAAATGTTCGTCCTTCACCAAAGCCTTCGCAACACTGTCTGACTTGTCATAGTTCTCTATCTTGCGATTCGTCGGTCCCGAGATGATCAGCGGCGTGCGCGCCTCATCGATCAGGATGGAGTCCACCTCATCCACGATGACAAAGGCATGATCACGCTGGACCATATGCTCCTGCGAATAGGACATGTTGTCACGCAGGTAGTCAAAACCGAACTCGTTGTTCGTACCGTAAGTGATGTCGGACATATACTGCTGACGCTTGATCGCCGGATCGTATTCCGTCTCCAGTACCACTCCCGTGCTGTAGCCCA
>JBFEYG010000221.1:0-3976 GCA_041562275.1 Sulfurimonadaceae bacterium
GCGTCTATACTATGTAAATGACTTGAGCCATTCTGCATAGCTCCTATAATTTGTGCATCTGAAAGACTTTTATTTTGCAGAGTCTCTAAATTTATTCCTAAGTAAAAATCCCCTTTTTCCATAGTGTCTGCAGAGATAGTATACACTGCCCCTGTTGTTGCTCCGCCTAAGACATGAGAGCCATTACAGGCCCAAGTTGAAGTCACAGTTCCTATTGCCCATAGAGATGAAGCAATTAATAGTTTTTTTTGCATAAGTATCCTTAATATTATATTAGTAAAGTTTTTTGTTTTATTGTTGGGTAATTAGGAAAACGAAGGAGGAGCGCGTGAAGAGTATGAACGCATAAAAGGTGCCGAGATATAAACACTTTTATGCAGCAAAGGGATCAAAAAGAAAAGTGTGATCGCTTCCAAAGAAAAGATATCAGGAACATCGGCAGCAGAGAAGACACTCTGAACGATACAGACAAAACAGTTCTCATCGACATTTCCGTTATCATGGTGGTGAAAACTGCTGAGCAGGGTACCGACAAGGAGCAGGGCAAGTAATAATAACCGGTATCGTCTCACGCCTGCTCCTTTAGATTTTTGTGGAATTATATCAGTTTGCTATTTTACAAACCTTATAAATTCTCTTTAGTAAAGACAAGCGTAAAACAGCTGCCCTTCTCTTTTTCCGATCTAACGTCCACCGTGATGCCATACTCCTTCGCTATCTTCTGCACGATACTTAATCCAATACCGAATCCGCCGGCATAGTCAGTCTGGCGGTTATAACGTTCGAAGATCTTGGAGAGTTTATCCTGAGCAATGCCGATGCCCTCGTCCTGTATCGTAAAGATGCCGTCTTTCAATCTTATCGTGATCCTGGACTCAGGCATGGAGTATTTGATCGCATTGCTGATCAAGTTGCCAAAGAGCATACTCAGCTTTGTCTCGTCGATCTTAAAGTTAAACGGCTCTGCCTCCAGGATGATCTCTATCTTCTTGCTCTCGCTCAGTTCTTTGTAATAGAGCACGCTCTTTTCCAGAGCTTTTGCCACATCAAGAACGGGAGAGCTTTGGTGTTTAGACTCAAAGGAGAGATAGGAGAGTGCTCTGTAGATATCAAAGAGCTGCTTGGTGCTTATGGAGATATTCTTCAAAGCTTTTTCATCATACACCTTCTTCTTCAGTGCACGCGATACACTCATGCTTAAGGCCGTTATGGGAGTATTGAGCTCATGTGCCGTGTCATGTACAAAGTCCTCGATCTGTTTGACTCTGACATGCAGAGGACGGATAAAAAGTTTAGAAAGCACCCAGGCCAAGGCGATCATAAGGATTACACTGATGATCATAACAGCCAGAACATTTTGTTTTAAGTGTGTTAGCTGTTCATTCAAAGCCTTGGATTGAACAACTACAGATTCGATACCATGATGTGTCTGCGGAGAGAAAGAGATAAGTACACTATACTCTCCGATCTCAAAATACTCCATCTTATTTGGAAAAAAATCTCCCTTTAAAGAACCATAGACCAGTTCTCTGTCCACGCTTATCAATGCAACCGTCACATCATCAAAAGAGGGTATCTCAAGCGCTTTTCCCTGCATGTGTGAATGGATGATACCCTGAGAGATCGTATCAGCAATATGCTGGAGCCTGTAACGTTGATTGCTCTCATACATATTTTTTTGAGCCGTGTAGTACCAATATGCACTGAGCGCGGTAAATATCAAAGAAGAGATGATATAAAGCGCCAAAAAAGAGTAGAATGATTTTTTCTCAAGCGTGTTCAACTGCTGTACCGGTACCCTTCGCCACGAACATTAAGAATATGTTCCTTGCCTAATATGAAACGCAGGTTCTTGATATAAGTACGGATCGTGTCCTGGCTTGGCATCTCATCATACTCCCAGAGATTTTGCAAGATCTCATCCACTGAGACGATACGGTTCTTATTACTGATCAGATAATGCAGTATACCACTCTCTTTTGCGCTGATGGAGAGCGTTTCATCCTCGCGTATCAGCGTGTGTGTCAGTGTATTAAAACGTATCTGCTCATTGATGATGATCTCTTCAGTCATACTGAACTGCCGTTTTATGTTCTCAATACGGACCTGCAGTTCATCCAGTTCAAAAGGCTTACGGATAAAATCATTGGCACCGGCAGCAAACCCCTCTTTAAGATGCTCCACATCCTGATAGGCAGTGATAAAGATAGCAGGCGTCGCATCATTAAAATCACGCAGACTTCGCAGAAGTTCAATACCCGTGATCCCGGGGACGTTAATGTCAAAGATGTACAAAGAGAAGTCTTCGTCTTCCGCATATTGCAGTGCTGTCTCGGAGTCAAAACAGTGTCGGACCTCATAGGACTCGCTTAAAAACTCACGTACGATGTCGGCGATAACAGGATCGTCTTCCAAAAATAGTATTCTCATAGCTTAATGATATCCAAAAAACTGTGTAGCACCTGTAGTGTACTATCACAGATAGTCATCGCAGGTTCCTTGATCTTGCATTGGCCTAGGGGACGGGCACTGTTTTGGCATCGGAACAGACCTTATTCGTTCAGGTCTTTCTCAAAAGGAAGATAGGTATAAGGCAGCTGATAGTAATTAAGAAAACGTGCTGTCTTTACATGATCATTCTCTCTGAACACCCGTGACAGGTTGATGCCGATCCCAAGGTAGATGATCCGCTCGCTCTCTTGTGAATAGCCGCCTTCATAGTTACGTGTATAATAACCAAGCTGTAGCTCTGTATACTTCAGATATGCATTGGTGACAAACTCAAAACCTTCCGCTTTGAATGCGATAAGATACTTCATCCTCTCATACTCGGTTATCATGTCCACCGTCTCAAAACTTGGAATATATTCGAGTCTGAAGTCGACCCGTTTGGCGAGTTCCGGATTGGTATAGAAAAGGTAGGAACTGAATGCGCCGAGCGTGTTCATCATAAAGTCCTCATATGAGAACCCGAACTCACGGCTGAAGGCATCACCCGCTTCCATATAGTTCAACAGAAAAAACGAAGAAAGCGACCCATAAAGCGCAGCGTCTTGCTCTGTATAACCCCAACTTTCATACAGTCCGGACAAGCCAGAGCCGATAGCATACGAAGCATAGAAGTGCCCGAGCTTATCTGATCCGCCCGAGTTTGTCTCTCTTGCAAACCACTCTTCATCGCTCCTAGAAGGCGTGCTCGTCCCATACTCCCATTTTGCCACACCCCAGGCTGTGATCACGGCTGCACCGACTAAATTCGTATATAAGATATCTTTTTTACTGTCATTGCGATCATGAAAATGTTCTGAGGAAAGTTCTTGCGAGAAAAGAGAGGAAAATATAATAAAGAGTATGGTGATTAAGCGGATCACGATGCACCTGCTTGCTTTGGTTTTATCATTGTAACATAGAATCCCGGATGATAAATCATATCCGTAATGATAAAGAAAACCATCAACCCATGGCGTCTTTATCTGCTGAAGGAATGGCCTATATACCCTCGGCTATCATCGCATCCGCGACTCTCTTAAAGCCTGCGATGTTGGCCCCGTCTACATAGTTTCCTTCGACCCCGTACTCTTTTGCCGTATAAGCGACACGTGTACAGATCTGCTTCATCGTCTCTTTGAGCTTGTCATCGACTTTCTTGAAGCTCCACTTCTGCATTGAAGCGTTCTGACTCATCTCAAACTCGCTCACCGCAACACCGCCAGCATTGGCTGCCTTTGCCGGAGCAAAACAGAGTTTTGCCTTGAGCATCGCATTGACTGCTTCTGGTGTTGAAGGCATGTTCGCCCCCTCACTTACACTCACACATCCGTTCTTAATGAGGTTATTTGCATCGATCTCGGTCAGTTCATTTTGTGTAGCACACGGAAAAGCAGCATAACAGGGGATATTCCACACTGCATGCCCACCTTCAGGGTATTCTGATACCGGAATATACGTCGCTTCCGGATGCGTTTCTACATACTCC
>JBFEYG010000222.1:0-3929 GCA_041562275.1 Sulfurimonadaceae bacterium
ACCGATACCGGTTCCTTTCCCTTCTTCTTTGGTCGTAAAGTAGGGTTCGAATATCTTATTGAGACTCTCCTGAGGTATCCCGCCTGCATTGTCAGATATACGGATGATGGTAGTCCCGTATTTCGTTGTGGTCTCTACTTTTATCTCAGGGTCAGGCGTCTGGTTCTCTACCAGGGCATCTTTTGCATTGTTGATAATGTTTAAGATGACCTGCGAAAACTCGTTCTTATAGCCATAGACCATACTCTCTTCTTGGACATCCATGACCAGGTTGATGTTCTGGTTATACAGCGCAGCATCGATAAGCTCTAAGGTGCTGTCGATCGCATCTTTGATGTCAAACTGTTCCTTTTGCTTGTTAGGTTTGAAAAAGTCCCTGAAATCATCAATGGTCGAAGACATCTGGTTGATCAGTTTCAGACCTTTATCCGTGCTCTCTTGGATCTTTTCAGCTGTCAAGACACCTCTGTCAAAGAACACCTGCTGTTTTTGAAGCAGCAAAGAGAGGGCATTGAGCGGCTGTCTCCATTGATGGGCAATATTGCCGATCATCTCTCCCATCGAAGCCAGTTTACTCTGTTGCGCCATCAGGTGGTCTTTCTGTTTACTCTCTGTTACGGCCTTATGGACACGTTCTTCAAGCTCTTGGTTGAGGAGCTGAAGCTCGGCGGATTTTTTTGCCAAGGATTGGTGCAGTTCCTTGATATGTACTTCAGGGGTGATGTCATGCCGTATAGAGCTGTAGCCTATGATCTCGTTTTTGACATTGATGATCGGTGTTATCGTTGTCTCGACATAGTAGGAGGAGCCGTCCTTTGCTCTGTTTTGTATTTCACCGTGCCACTCCTTTCCTGCTTGTATTGTCTGCCACAATTCCCTAAAGACCTCTTTTGGCGTGTCAGGATGGCGTACGATGTTTTGCGGCTTTCCGATAAGCTCCTCGATACTGTAGCCGCTTATCTTCGCAAAGGCACGGCTGGCATAGGTGATGTTCCCACTCAGGTCTGTGTGGGAGGCGATGACGTTCTCGTCAAACTCCTCCAGACGCTGAGTAAGGTTTGTGTTCTCACGCATCGCCGTTTCGGCCATGATCAGGGAATGGATATCGATGATCGTACCTAACATATAGACCGGCGTGCCCTCATCATTGTAACGGACATACCCGGCCTCTCTGACCAGACGGACGGTCCCGTCTTTTCTACGGACTTCATGATCATATTCATAGGGTGTTCTGTTCTCTATGGCAGCATTGATAGCCTCTTCGAGACCCGGGCGATACGCAGCTGGTATATAAGAGACAAAGGCCTCATAGGTCGCAGGAAAACTTTGCGGTTTTTCACCGAATATCCTGTAGACCTCGTCTGACCACTGCAGGTCCCCGCTAAGCATATCCCACTCCCAGCTTCCTATATGGCCAAGTTCCTGAGTGCTTTCAAGTTTTCGGGTCGCCTCCTCATTTTCCTGCTGATGGCGTTTATATTCCGAGATGTCATGATAGGTGCCCAGTACGCCATAGACTTTTCCGTTGGCATCCCTGAGGGGGATCTTCGAAGTAGATAGCCACTCCTTGCGACCGTCAGGCCTTGTCTGCTGCTCTTCACGGTTTAATATGGGTGTAGCCGTCGAGATAACTGTTTGGTCATTATCTCTGTAACTTTGAGCCTCGTCCTTCCAAGGCATATCATAATCGGTCTTTCCGATATAGTCATAGTTGATGGTCCCATCGATGTCATTGGCAAAGAGTCTGTTGTATCCCAGGTAGACACCATGGATGTCTTTCCAGTAGATGCGTACAGGGATATTGTCGATGATGGTGCGTAAAAGCTGTCGGGAGTGGTTCAGTTCGAGACTTAACTTTTTTTCTGTTGTGATGTCACGGCAGACTCCATCCATACGTATCGGCTTGCCCTCTGCGTCGTAAAACATCTTGGCACGCATGTGCATCCAGATCCATGAACCGTCTTTATGGGGTAGACGGTATTGTGCATCAAAGGTGTCTGTATTGCCTTTGAGGTTCTCATCCAGAAGGCTTAAAACACGTTCTTTGTCATCGGGATGGATCGTATCCGTCCAGGCAGCGTTCTCATTCAAAGACTCGTCTTTATGCAGACCCAGTATCTCTTTTAGACGGGGTGAGAAATAGCTTTTGCTTTTTTTGACGTCCCAGTTCCAAAGGGCATCCTGGGAACCCTCTACCGCAAAGCTGTACAACTCTGCGGAACGTCTGATCTTCTGATAGAGCCTAAGCAGTATCAATATGGAGATGAACCCAAGCAGAAGGGTGATGGCAAGCCATCGGTAGTCGATTTCATCGCTGTCGTGATAGAGCCATCTGTTCTGTATCTCTTGCCCTTTGGCAGAACTGGTAGCGTGCATGGCTTTCTTGATGATGGAGTGCAGAAGGGGCATGTCCTGATCAATAAAAAGTGTAACGGACATGATGACGGGGGTCTTACCGACTATCTTCAGATCGTCTGATCCCATCTTGGATATCGAATACGTTGCAAGGGCCTGAGACGCCAATAATGCGTGATAATCACCGTTTAAGACACCTTTTAATCCGTCTTGGATATTGTCTGTTTCGACGAAATTCATGTTGGGATAGCGTGCATAAAGCTCTGCAGTATAGCCATAATCCTTGATTATAGCGACTCTCTTTCCCTGCAAGGACTCAAGTCTGTCTATGAAGTGACTGTGTCTGTCCATTGTATGGTGATCCATGATGATGACAATGGGATTGATCAGATAAGGGTCTATAGGCCTAAACCCTTTATTGAGGTGCTTGTCAGCGATATCCCCAGAGACAACGGAGACTTTCTTTTCGCGTGCGATTTCCAGTGATTCACTCCAGTTTTTAACGATATGCGGTACAAAGTGCAGACCTGTCTGGGACTCAATAAGCTCAAGATAATCCGCTACGATACCTATGTAGTGACCGTTTGCATCAAAGGCCTCAAAGGGAAGCCAGTTCGGGTCGCCTGCAAAATGGACATCCGGGTTCTGTTGTATCCACTTTTTCTCATCTTTACTCAAGACAGGGGCGTCTGCAAACAGCAGCGAAAGGCTAAAGATTGAAATTAAGATAATTCTCATCAAGGTACTAAAAATCAAAGATATCATCCATGTCTTCTTCTGCAGAATCGTCACTGATAAAGACGGCGCGTATCATCTGAACATTACTGCTGATGGAACTGTTCAGGAAATCGACTGAAGGTGCTCCCGTATGAAAGATCATCTCTTTCCACATCACTAGGTCATTGATGAAGGAGGTCATCATAGTGGAGAGATCCTTGCTCATAGATAAAAACGGTTCTCTGTAGGTATCCAGGATTTCGGAAAACTCTTTTAAAGAAGCGGATATCGCATAGGCATCCTGAGAGATACTCAGCAGGGCGGAAAGTTTCTGGATGTATTCGTTCATGGTGTCAATATCCTCAAGTTCTAATGATGAAGAACCCATCAATGCTATCTCTGTTTGAAGTTTTGAGACGACATACTCAAACTCTTCAAGGGCATCCTCGTCAAGGACATCATAGGTCTGCAGGCTCTCTTTTAACATCGCGGCGGAAGGAAATGAAAAGGCAGGTTCGACCTCTTCTGTCTGCGGTGTCTCTACTGTCTTCTGTGTCTGTGTTGTCTCCGCGGTTTGTGCAGTCTGTGCAGTCTGTGCAGTCTGCGGTACGGTCATCGGAGCCGAAAGGTTCCCATCTACTCTAGGCAGGGCAAAAGAGAGCAGGTCCTCTTTGATCTCATAGATGGCATTTGAACAGTGTTTTTCGATCATCTGATGGATTGTAGCCGTAGGCAAAAGTCTCATGTTGTCCATCGTAAAATAAAAACCGTGCTCATCCTCTTCTACATAGATATGGCATTTATAGGCTTTTTGAAGCTGTAAAGTACCCAGACGAAAGAGGAACCGGACAAAATCA
>JBFEYG010000223.1:0-3886 GCA_041562275.1 Sulfurimonadaceae bacterium
GAATCCGTCTTGCTCTTGATGAAACCCGAAGAACTCGGGGATGACGGCGAGGTCAGTTCAGAAGCGAAATATACCGTCTGCGTCTCCACTCAGGTGGGCTGCAAGGTAGGCTGTACTTTCTGTCTGACGGCAAAAGGCGGTTTTACCCGCAATCTCACTCCCGGAGAGATCGTAGCCCAGGTCCTTGCCATCAAGATAGATAACGCTATCCCTGCAGCCAAACGGATGAACATCGTCTACATGGGAATGGGTGAACCGCTGGACAACCTGGACAACCTTGCGACAGCTATCAAGATCTTCAAAGAAGAAGACGGCCTATCCATCGGAGCCAAACGTCAAACGGTCTCGACCAGCGGTCTGAGCAATAAAATAGACCAACTTGGACAGATGGACTTGGGTGTGCATATCGCTATCTCGCTTCATGCGGTCGATGACGAACTGCGAACCGAACTTATACCGATGAACAAGGCGCACAATATCCACTCGATCATCGAAGCCGTCAAACGCTTTCCTATCGATACAAGAAAACGGGTAATGTTTGAATACCTTGTGATAAAAGACAAAAACGATGATATCGGGTCTGCCAAAAAGCTCGTCAAACTGCTTAGCGACATCAAGGCCAAGGTCAACCTCATCTTCTTCAACCCTTATCCGGGAAGTCCCTATGAGCGCCCCAGTGTCGCGTCAATGGTTAAGTTTCAAGAGTATCTTATCAACCACGGTCTTTTGTGTACCATACGCCAGTCCAAAGGGATCGACATCTCTGCGGCCTGCGGACAACTAAAAGAAAAAGAAGCAGGTGAGTACTGATGCTGGCAACGGACCTATTTCAAATCATATTTTTAAGTATCGTCGTCATTGTCGGTGTTGGCGGCATGATCATCGTCGTCATGTCGAAGGACGATGAAGAGTAAGCTATCTTCTTAGAGCAAGGCATAGAAAGTTGTTGTGCTCCGTCCTTTCTCTTTTGAAGTATACAGTGCCTGATCTGCACTGTTGTAAATACTGAACTTCGTTATTTCCTCACTGCATTGCGCCGTTGTGACCCCTATTGAGATAGTCAGCTTTCCATAGGCTTCATTCTCCTCATGCTCAATCCCCAATAGAGAGATCGCATAATGGATCTTTTCGCTGAGGACTTCGAGAAAGCCCAAAGGGGTATCATAGAGCAAAACAGCAAACTCCTCGCCACCAAGTCTAAAAAGATAATCATCCGCTCTGTGGAGCTGTTTTTTCAGAGCGCCTGCCACAGCTTTTAATGCTTCATCACCTTTTTGATGACCATAATGATCATTGTATTTCTTAAAGTTATCAATATCAAGCATAAAAAAACTGATGCTCTTGTTCTCACTCAAGGCACGGGTATAAAAAAGATCATAGATCGTATCAAAATGACGACGGTTATAAATAGTTGTCAAAGGATCGGTGATGGCGATCTGCTTACGCTCGTCAGAGACATGCTTGCGGATAAGATGAGCCTGCACTCTGGCTAAAAGCTCCTGTCCGTTAAAAGGCTTGGCGATATAATCTATCGCTCCGTTCTCAAAACTTCGCCGAAGTGTCTCAATATCATTATTGGCTGTCACCATGATAATAGGGATGTCTTCATAAAGTAGATCACTTGAGATTTTTAAGCAGACCTCTGGACCGCTTATCTCCGGAAGGACATAAGACAGGAGTATAAGGTCAGTTTCCCTTTCATTGAGCAGATCAAGCGCTGGACCCATCCCTGTAGCAGTGAATATATACTCAAAACCTGCCTTTTGCAAGATCGCTTTAAGCAGTGTACTGCCGTTTTTTGAGTCGTCAATGATCACAATTCGCATAGAGTGTATATCTAAACTGCTCTTCATTCGCATCCTCAAAGATATTTTGATTTTCTAAAACATATTCTATTCTAACACTAATTCAGTCTATTTATTCTGAAGGACAAACAGAGATTCATCCCCCGTTCATATCCTTTTCATCCGCATGTTTTACTCTTGTGAAGATGAGCCTGGATATTTGTCATAATAGTATCGACATCCAAAGTGAAGTCGGTCGGTACATTCGCTAATCATCAAGATTCCAAAATAGTCATCGTTTAAATTTAGAAAGTGAAGGAAAAAGATTCCGGCCCTAAAGCCGGAGCTATGCTAAAAGCCTTATGGCTTAGTCTTTGTCAGGACGAGGCGTCGTCGCTGTCGCTGCAGGAAGCTGCGGATACGAGATATCAGGTTTTTTACCTTTTAAGGCCCCGAAGAAGGTCTCGATCGATGCCGCTTCTTTGTCTGTGATCTGCATACCCAACTGAATACGGCCCATCTCGACTATCGCTTCTTTCAAGCTCCAGATCGTACCATTATGGAAATATGGCGCCGTCTCTGTTATGTTACGCAAAGTAGGGGCCTTGACTAGTCCGTTGGCATCACCCTTAAAGTCACCGACATCCTTGTATTTATATTCACCTGTAATACCAAAAGCCTGCATAGAGCCGCCAAGTGCGATACCCGTATGACAAGTTGTACAGCCCTTGTCTATAAAGGTCTTCAAGCCTTCTTTCTGCTCCGCAGTCATTGCATCTTCGTTTCCGTTGAGATATGCATCATACGGAGCCGGTGTGACAAGAGTGCGCTCAAAGTTTCCTATAGTAGCTGTGATCGTCTCATAGTCGATCTTTACGTCTTTGCCATAAGCCGCTTTAAACGATCGCACATACTCAGGCATTGAGGTTACCGTGTTGACAACATGTTCTTTTGTCGCTGCCATCTCAGGACCGGCCAGGATAGGACCTTGTGCCTGTTTTTCTAGATGCGGATCACGGCCGTCCCAGAACTGTGCATCAAAGAAGACTGCGTTATAGACAGTCGGTGAATTCAGATGATGCGGGTTTGGTGTCCACATATGACCGATCGCAGCAGGAACGCCATCTACACCACCCATACCAAGGTTATGACAGGTGTTACAACTGATGATGCCGCTTTTAGAGATACGCGGTTCAAAAAAGAGCTGCTTACCCAATTCGACTTTTGCATTCGTGATAGGATTATTAGGATCATCGATAAGCTTGCGAAGTTCTTTTGAACTGCTAGGAATGGCGACAAGACCTGCTTCCTTCGCTTGTTTTTGTAATGGCGAAGCCATCATGACACTTACGGCTAGTGCGCTTATTGCTATTGTTTTCATCATTGATTGTTTCCTTTGTCTATTTTTTACTTTTTAAGCGTGACTGGTACTCTTGAGGATGCTTACATACCGGACAGACTTTGAGTGCTTTCTTGCCTCTGTGTACATGTCCGCAGACCTCACAGATCCACTCTTCTTCTTCATCGCTTTCATATTCATGTCCGCTTTCAAGACGCTCCAGAAGTTCCTTATACATCTTCTCGTGCTCCACCTCAACCTTACCTATCGCCTTGAAGATACGTTCAGCTTCACTGTTCCCTTCTTCTTTGGCAATCTGGGCAAACTCAGGATACATTGTCAAGTTCTCATAACTTTCACCTGCTATTGCATCTTTGAGATTAGCTATTGTATCACCAAACTCCTGATTGTTCTTCATCATATTATGTAGTTTTAATTCGAGCTTGGCATGCTGTTTCTCATTATCTGCCGCTCGCTGAAAATGTGCGGCTATATCTCTAAAGCCTTCTTTCTGTGCTACTTTTGCATAATATTCATATTTATTTCTTGCCATTGACTCACCCGCAAAGGCTTTAAGCAGATTAACCATTGTAAGATTAGTCGTGATACACTCCATCGCTTGACCGCAACAATGCAACTCACCGCCACCGACATGACTGACTTCGACCTCGTTCCCACAAACGGAACACTTGTATGTCTCATATTGTTTCATCTTAAGCTCCTTACAAAGGATAATTTTTTTCCTTTGTAAGTATTATATCAC